>NZ_JAYKTT020000054.1:0-171386 GCF_038404745.2 Chlorogloeopsis sp. ULAP02
AATACTGAAACGTAACCCACCGATCAAAATAAACGAAAGTAGTCCATCAATTAATGGCAATGAACGTGGAAGTCCACTTAAAACGGAGTTTGGGATGCTATGAATTACATCAAAACAAAACGACTGTATGATGATCGCTGCTGCCATCAACATGGCGATATATGTGAGTTCCTCAATGCTGGCATAGCGCCAGTAACGGCGATAGAAGCCAGAACTCCATAAAATGAATTGTTTGATGAGCAAAAATAGTGTTGTGGCAAATGCTAAGTTTGATAGATATGCTTCTAGGCTAGGTATTCCATCTAAGCGCAGAATCAAAGCTAATAGGGGTGTAGCGGCAAAAACAATGATGTCGATTATTAACCAATCCCTGTTTCTCACTTTTAGCAATTTATCAAGTAATATATTGCTTGATTTCTGTATTAACCAATGAGAAACAATAAAGAAAACATTCATTTTTTGAAAACCTCAATTCGCTAAAGACTATTACTTAGCTACAAATAGCCAAGTCTAGACAAAGCAAATTGGTATAACCAATTTTATTAATTATTGCGAAACTTGTAGTAAAAATACACAGCAAAAGAAATTTGCAGTTGTCGCTCTTATTATCAAAACTGGTATCCATTCACTTATTGTCCTGTTTAACTCAAATCAAATATCTTTGACAGATGTCTGTTTTGGTTTGATGACTATCTCAAATGCTCTCAAAGTTATATTATGCACTTATCTAAGTTAAATCAACCTGACCAAAAGTATAGTAGTTGGATCTGACAATCATTTTAGTTGATATTCACACCACAATAACTATCTTGAATATATACATAAGTAACTCATCCTCAAGAATTGGATTTTTATCAAATAACTGAGTCGCAAATGCATACAACATATTTAAAAATTATCCAGCAGAGCTTAAAGGCTAAGAAGCGCTTTTAAACTATGTTGATTTGCTGATCTGCAAAAAAACTTTTTTAGTTACTATATCTAGACTCAATCAAAAACTACCACTTTTAAGCCTAATCACATTGGAAATTAATAATTTTCTTAAAATTGGTCTGAATCAATTGATAAATAAATATCGCTTTTTTTCATTATCAACCTCCTCTAACAAGGATGATGCCATCTTCGTTAATGCATTGATAAAAAGATTATCTAAAGGCTTTGCTGAAGAAGATTTTTAGGACGTACACACAGCAAAAGCTTGTTTAGAAGATTTCATAAAATTCAGATTAGCTGATTGTTAACTCTATCAATACTTTTAATTTACAATTTGTTGTATTTTGAGTATCTAGATAGGTATTGAGATGCAACTAGCATAACATATGCTAGCAATTAGCATAACTAAATAGATTGTTTATATTGATAGAAATACTTTGATATAGTTAAAAAATTGAAGATAAAGCAAGCAATAACTTTATTTTTCAGAGAAATTTATAATTAAGAAAAATAGAAAGTATTTATGCCAAATTTAGAAGATGATAGATGATTTTTATGTTGCATATGAGTATCAAACAGCAATAAGATACTAGATGTCATAGAATGCTCACTACTAGCACAAAAAAATTATCGGTTATCTTTGCCAGAAATTACGCATGAGTTACGGAAAAACCAACCGCAGAGAACACAGAGAACACGAAGAAAAGAGGGTTTTAGAGGAATTTTGCGTAAGTCCTATTTGCGTTGCAAGTGCTCGTCTTTGCGATATTGCGATATTGCGATATATTGTTGTTGATCCTTAATCTATAAAACTGCTTCTCCCTATCTCGACTACATCGATGGTATGAAGTTGAGCCAACAAAAACACAAATTATTTTTTCTAACTGCGTTATATATCCCCTGGGGGAGTATTCTATATAAATAGGTAATCAATCCAACAGCACTGACAGTAGTACTAGAGCCATAAAGAGTGCTGATAAGTGTCTAGAGATTAGGAACCATTATTAAATGGTCTATTCAGTGAGCCTTTTGTAAACTTACTGAGAATTAATCATCAAGGTTGATGGAACGAACATAAGAATTTTCATGAGCACAAGCATTAATGGTTTAATGCTTGAGACTAGGAGTGTTTTTTAGATGCAGCAAGCTAGAAAACTTTAGTATTTCACAAAATTATCATGATCTACCAGCATAAAACACTAGAAATCAAACCACACATAACTAGATGGTTGAACCAAACATTATCAAACAAAATACAGACTACTACAGTAGTAGCAATTGAGAACATACTTTTGCCACCAGCGCAAATTCGACACTACTTTGAGCCTAAGAAGATGCAAGAATTAGTAGAGTCAATCAGGCAGCATGGCATTCTTGAGCCACTTTTAGTTCGCTCCATTAATAATGAGATGTATGAGTTAGTCAGTGGAGAACGACGCTATCGAGCGGCGAAAGAACTTCAAATATCACAAATTCCTGTTATAGTGCGCCAACTCAACGACGAAGAAGCATTGCAGATTAGCTTAATCGAGAATTTACAACGAGAAGACTTAAATCCAGTTGAGGAAACAGAGGGTATTCTGCAACTATTGGCAATTAAGCTGAACTTAGAAATTCAAAATATTCCTAAATTACTTTATAAGATGCAGCATGAAGCTAAACATAGAAATACCCAAAACGTTTTGGGCAGTGAACAAGGGCAAGCTGTACTAGAAGTGTTTAGAGGATTAGGGCTGATGAGTTGGGAGTCTTTCGTCAGTAGTCGCCTGCCTTTACTTAATTTATCTGAGGAGATTTTGATAGCTTTACGTCAAGGAAAGATAGCTTATACTAAAGCTCTAGTCATTGCTAGAGTTAAAGATAAAGAACAAAGACAAGTACTGCTAGAAGAAGCGATCGCCAAAACACTTTCGCTTTCTCAGATCAAAGAACGGCTCGTCAGTCTTACAACTGCAAGCTCTAATGACGATAGGCACCCATCCTTAAAAAATCGTATGAGTACAATTGTCCGTCTGCTGGATAAATCACAAATTTGGGATAATCCTACCAAGCGCGAATCACTAGAGAGGCTCATGGAACAGTTGCAAGCACTAGTGTCAGAAGAGTAAGCTGACAAAGCTAACTGAGTAGATCGCAAGCTTGGAAGCTGTATCTACTTTGCGCTCAAAACAGGGAAGATAATATAGATGAATATTGCTCAATAGCTGATCTTGTATTTTTCATTCCCACAGAGCTAGAAATGACGTTAGTTGTTGCTACATTTTATAAATTTGTTAACCTGCCAGATTTGATCGAGAAACAACAACCTTTACTATCCTATTGCCAAGTGCAAGGCATTAAGGGAACGATTCTGCTGGCACAAGAAGGTATTAACGGCACAATTGTTGGCTCCCGTCAGAGTGTAGACTCAGTATTATCTTTTTTGCGTTCCGATCCGCGCCTTGCTGATTTGGAACACAAAGAGTCTTCTGCTGACTCCCCACCGTTTGAGCGGATGAAAGTACGTCTAAAAAAAGAAATTGTCACTATTGGGCTGCCCGAAGTTAACCCGAATGAAGGTGTGGGAACTTATGTAAGCCCCAAAGACTGGAATGCCATTATTTGCGATCCAGAAGTGACAGTGATTGATACTCGCAATGATTATGAAGTGAGTATTGGCACTTTTAAAGGAGCGCAAAATCCCAAGACGGAATCATTTCGCCAATTTCCGGATTACATTGGCAAGCAACTTGATCCGAATCAACACAAGAAGGTAGCACTCTTTTGTACTGGTGGAATTCGTTGTGAAAAAGCTTCGGCTTTTATGCTTTCCCAAGGATTTCAAGAAGTTTATCATCTCAAAGGTGGTATTCTCAAATATTTAGAGGAAGTTCCAGCAGAAGAAAGTTTGTGGGAAGGAGAGTGTTTTGTTTTCGATGAACGCGTGGCAGTGAGTCACGGTTTGCAATCTGGTACCCACCAAATGTGTGCTAGCTGTGGGCATCCGATCTCAGAAGTTGATCGCACTTCTTTAAAGTACGAGGAAGGAATTTCTTGTCCCTACTGTTTTGATAGTTTGACAGAGGAGAAAAGAAAACGCCAGCAGGAAAAACTGCGCCAACAAAATTAACAGTAGCTTGGCGATCGCTGTTGCTCGATTCAGTTACGATGCATCTTTCCAAGTTCTTAATATTTAACAGTGCTCAACCGGATGCTGATGTCTGCGTATAATCTGGAGTAAATGCGATCGCTACAGATACTCATATCTTCTAGTAAAAAACCAATCTGCTTTAGCGGCTTGTCAATCATGCTGTTGCGGCTAGTCTGAGTCAACGTGTCACTTGATTGCAAGATTTAATACTCTCAGTTTCTATACATAATTCTTAAGTTTTAATTTTTCATAGCTAGGGTTAAGCCATCTGCAATTGGTATCATACTGATCGTAACTCTTTGGTCTTGATGTAGTTTCTGATTCAAAGCACGAATTTTGTTAGTGCGATTGTCTTGAATGTTGCGATCGGCTACTTGACCTGACCATAACACATTATCGATTGCAATCAATCCTTTCGGACGTACAAGTTGCAAAGCCAATTCGTAATAATTCTCATAATTGCTTTTGTCAGCATCAATGAAGGCAAAATCAAAGGTTTCTCCTTCGCCTGCTGCTAACAACTGCTCTAGCGTTTCTAAGGCTGGAGCAATGTGTAATTGAATTCTATTTGCCACACCTGCTTGCTGCCAGTATCGACGGGCAATAGCTGTGTACTCTTCACTAACATCACAAGCCACTACTTTGCCATCTACTGGCAATGCCAATGCAACTACCAGAGAACTATAGCCAGTAAATACACCAATCTCCAATGTTTTCTTTGCCCCAATTAACCGCACCAGCAATCCCATAAATTGTCCTTGCTCAGGTGCAATCTGCATTTCAGCCATTGGATGCTGTGCCGTTTCCTGTCGCAGTTGGGTGAGAATTTCTGGTTCCCGTAGAGATACGGAGAGCAAGTAGTTATAAAGGTGTTTGTCTAGTCCAATAGTCTTATTTGCCATAAAACGCGATCGCTAATCCTGAGTTCCGTAAAAGATTTTACTTTGGACAAACAAAGGCGAGCTTGAAGCTTTTATTAAACTCTAAGTATTGTGGATGCAGTGACAGAAGGTAAGCATCACCTCAATCGTGATCAAATATTTAAATTTGATTAGATTGTAAAGACACACCACTATATGGAAGGAAATTAGATTACGGGTAAGCTAGCAGTCGTAGTCTAAATAACAAATAAAAAGATCCAACAAAAACTATGTTCTGATCATCTTAAATGTTATCTATAATCATAGTTAATTAATTTACAAAATTCGACATAAATTGTAGTCAAAGACAACAACCTTTGATTATCAGATGATTTTTTTAATCTTTAGTGATTAGTTTGCCTAGTAATACTCTTTCTACTCCTTGAGTTATATTTCACAAATTTCTAGAATTAGTAAACTAGCATACAATCCAAAATTGCACTTTACTGTAGTTGCTACTTGCAAGGGGGAAAAGCATGAGCCGTCCAATTATTCTTGGTATTGTTGGTGACAGTGCTGCTGGAAAAACCACACTGACAAAAGGGATTGCTCAGGTGCTTGGCCCAGAAAATGTGACAATCATTTGTACAGATGATTACCACCGCTACGATCGCAAACAACGTGCAGAAATTGGTATAACAGCTCTTCACCCCGACTGCAACTATCTAGATGTTATGCAGCAGCATTTGTCACTGCTAAGAATAGGACAGCCTATTCTCAAGCCTGTTTACAGTCACAAAACAGGTACATTTGAGCCGCCAGTTTACATTAAACCGGGTAAATTCGTGATTGTTGAGGGATTACTTGGTTATTCAACTCGTACAGCTCGTGATTCCTATGACGTAAAAGTTTATCTCGCACCCCCTGAAGAATTACGTGCTACCTGGAAAGTTAAACGAGATACACAAAAACGGGGCTATACAGAAGAACAGGTGTTAGCAGAACTTGAAAAGCGAGAACCAGACTCAGAACAGTTTATTCGTCCGCAAAGACAATGGTCAGATATAGTAATAAGTTTTTACCCGCCTAACGATGATTTGAATCAAGTTAACGGACATCTAAACGTGCGTTTAGTTTTACGTCCAACCATTCCTCATCCGAATTTTACCCAAATTCTTGGTCTCGATCACAATTCTATGTCAGCAATTCGTTTGGGATTAGATCGGGATATGGGTAAACCTGTTGATGTTTTAGAAGTTGACGGTCATGCTACTTTAGAACAAGTCAATAAGTTAGAACATCTAATTTGCTCGGATATGCCTCACTTGAGGAGCATATGCGATCGCGACAGCAATCCAGAGTTAGGCAAAGTTGCTGGCACCACTGGGGAAACAATTCAAAGTTATCCCCTCGCCCTTACCCAGCTTTTGATTACTTACCATA
The DNA here is from genome assembly GCF_038404745.2 of Chlorogloeopsis sp. ULAP02. Classification (NCBI taxonomy): domain Bacteria; kingdom Bacillati; phylum Cyanobacteriota; class Cyanophyceae; order Nostocales; family Chlorogloeopsidaceae; genus Chlorogloeopsis; species Chlorogloeopsis sp. ULAP02. The sequence goes on from NZ_JAYKTT020000054.1 coordinate 6,367, forward strand.
TGCTCAAAGCAACACAAATACATTAGACATCTTGTGAAAAAGAATGTAGAGACGCGTACACCGCGGGGGTTCCCGTAGGGTAATTTCGCGTCTCTACTCTCTGTATTTGGATCAAAGTTTTTGTGAAATGGTAGTGCGATCGCCCGCTCTTGTATTAAGTCGAGATGCGCGATGTGAAAGTTGTGCGTAGAGGTAAGTGGTTAGGCAAAATTAAAGTTATGGGTAGAGGCAAGGGAACAGGGAACTCTTAACAGGGAACAGCAAAAAAATGTGTAATTAATTTTGTTTAGATACTTAGTAGCCCATTAGCCTTTAGCAAAAATTTTAAATATTTAGTCAAATCGGTTATATTTTGAGAGCCTTCAGGGGATAAATAGAGTATAGATACTCTGCGAGTGTATTTCCCTGAGTTTGCTATGACTTATTGTCTCAGAATTGTTGATATGCCTGAAACCGAGCGTCCGCGAGAGCGGTTGTTGGCTCATGGTTCTAAAGTTTTATCCACTGCTGAATTAATTGCAATTCTGCTTGGCACCGGGCAAGGAGCGGGAAAACTCTCTGCTGTGGGTTTGGGACAATATATATTACACGAATTAAGTAAATGCGATCGCGATCCATTAGCAGTGCTGCGAGATATTAGCGCTGCTGAATTAATGCAAATTCCTGGCATTGGCCCAGCAAAAGCAACTACCATATTAGCAGCAATTGAATTAGGTAAACGTGCCTTTCAGTCTCGTCCTTCGGATCGGACAGTGATTGATAGTCCAGCTGCTGCCGCTGCTGCTCTTAGCCAAGACTTAATGTGGCAAACAAATGAGCGTTTTGCAGTGTTGCTGTTGGATGTAAAAAATCGCTTGCTGGGAACGCAGGTAATTACTATTGGCACTGCCACCGAAACTTTAGCACCTCCTCGCGAAATTTTTCGAGAAGTGATTCGCCAAGGAGCAACACAAGTAATAGTTGCACACAATCACCCTTCAGGTAACATTGAACCTAGTAGCGAAGATATCGAACTTACCCGGCAGTTGCTAGCAGGGGCGCAATTTTTGGGTATTCCACTGCTAGATCATTTAATTTTAGGTAATGGCAATCATCAAAGTTTGCGGGAAATTACAACCTTGTGGGAGGAGTACCCCCAGGGAGATTCATGAAACTGGAAAAGTGGAGTGCCGCTGTGGTTCTTTCTTGAACCCTTGCCATTTATAGCTTGACTTATCGATTCACCGTACTCATGTCCGCATAGCGATCGCCTGCTGCCACATTTTTGGGAGCGACTTCGTCAATACGTTGCAAGTCTTCTGGTGTCAGAGCAATCTCTACGGCTTTAATATTTTCCTCTAGATACTGACGGCGCTTAGTTCCCGGAATTGGAACGATATTTTCTCCTTGTGCCAATAACCATGCCAGCGCCAACTGACCGGGGGTTGCTTGTTTTTCGGCCGCGATCGCTTTCACTAGTTCTACTAATTGTAGATTCTTTTGGAAGTTTTCACCCTGAAAACGAGGCGAAGTACGGCGAAAATCATCTGGAGCCAAGTCATCAGGACTGGTAATTTGTCCAGATAAAAATCCCCGCCCCAAAGGAGAGTAAGGTACAAAGCCAATCCCTAATTCTCGCAAAGTCGGCAAGATTTCATCTTCTGGCTCGCGCGTCCATGGAGAATACTCGCTTTGTAAGGCTGCGATCGGATGAACGGTGTTGGCACGGCGAATAGTTGTCGGTGCTGCCTCCGACAGTCCCAAGTAGCGGACTTTACCTTGCTGTACGAGTTCTGCCATTGCACCCACGGTGTCTTCAATCGGTACGTTCGGATCGACACGATGCTGGTAATAGAGGTCGATGTAGTCAACTCCAAGCCGTTTCAGCGAGGCATCACAAGCTTGGTGAACGTATTCCGGACGCCCGTTGATTCCCCGGAAACTGCTGTCTTGACTGCGTTGGATACCAAATTTAGTTGCCAATACTACCTTGTCTCGACGGCCTGCGATCGCTTTGCCCACAAGTTCTTCATTGGCGCCGTAGCCATACATATCGGCGGTATCAAGAAAGTTGACACCAAGTTCTAGGGCGCGGTGGATAGTGGCGATTGATTCAGTTTCATCCTGTTCGCCGTAGAACTCGGACATACCCATACAACCAAGTCCCAAAGCGGAAACAACAAGCCCTTGTTTGCCTAATTTTCGTGTCTTCATTGGTTTTTTCCTTTTTATCTAAAATTTGTATTTTTCTCTAATGCCAATAATTCATTACAAACTCATTGGCAGGCGCACTTGAAACCTCGTATCTCCTGGTTGAGAAAAAACCCGAATATCGCCATGATGTTGTCCCACAACAATGCGATAGGCGATGTGCAAACCTAATCCTGTACCTTTACCTACTCCTTTGGTAGTAAAAAACGGCTCGAAGATATGGGACAGAATTTCTGGGGGAATGCCAAGCCCATTATCAGCAATTTCCACTAGCAAAAAGTCAGTTTCGCAACTAGTACGAATCCAGATTTGACCTTGCCCATTGATAGCATCAATAGCATTGTCAATCAAATGCGTCCAAACTTGATTTAAGTCTCTGCCATAGACATTAATACGCGGCAGTTCGCAGTCATACTCCCGCGTTACTACCAGACCTTGCTTCAGCTTGTGACTCAAGATGGTTAAAGTACTTTCTATACCTTCATGTAAATCTATTTCCTGTAAAGGTGCTCGATCCATGTAGGAATAATCTTTAACAGCTTCAACAAGAGTGGAGATTCGCGCAGTACAATGATCTATTTCTTCTAACAAACCTATTTCTTGCAGCGTTACCTCTATCCAAGTGAGGACATTACTAAGTAACAAGCCACCTATATTCTGCTTAATATTCTCCAACCATTGAGTGTCTATTCCAACGGAAACAAAGGTAGGAGCAAGTTTCCACGCATTGGCAATGTTGTGCATTTCCAGCCATTGCATGACTTCATCCTCGCGATCGCTTTGGGTTAGCGGATCGAGTTGCACTGCTGTTTTAGCGCGGGCGATCGCATCTTGCAGCAAGTCGGCAAGAAACGCTTTTTGTGCGCAAGTCATTTCCTGCTGATTCAGCTTAATTGTTAGTGGTTGCAATACTTGCACTGTCTGACGTAACTGTCCTACAGCTCGGCGGCTGGCTGAGGCAGGGTTGTTCAACTCGTGAGCCAAACCTGCTGCCAAAGTGCCTAATGCTACCATTCTTTCTCGATGCTGTGATATCGTTTGTACTTCTTGCAACCTTTCTGCCATCGTGCGCAGAATTGCGGTCATGACACAAGTACAACTCGAAAGCATTTCCCAAAATGCCTGGTTTGGCAATTCAAAAATCTGGCAGCGAGTCACAGCAGAACCACTTGCCCAGAAGTATTCTTGACCCATTAAAACAGGCAATTCGCCATACAGGGTTTTCGGTTCGTAAGTTGCCAACAAAATCTCTTCATTACCGACTTTTTTTGTAATTCGCACTTGACCTTCAAGCAACACAAAAACATGGTTGGCGCGATCGCCTTGATGGCGATGAATTTCACCTGGTTGCAACCATACCTCTTGTCCTTGTTCCAGTAGCCATTGCAACCTTGGTTCCGGTAGTTTTGCAAAGATTGGGACTTGGCGTAAAGTGTTGATGTCAAGCATAATCAAACCGAGTTTGGAATTAATATCATGTCTATTTAAGGGGATGAATTTTATCTCACGCACCAGACGCATTAGACGCCCGGAGGGTAGGCGCGGAGAAAGAACGATTCCCCGCGTCCCCATGTCTCTTTTTTATGCCTGGCGGTGAAACTTGTTTTATTGTGACTGCCCTTTGCCCTCTTTACACAAGTTGTCAACAGGTTTGATGATAGGCAAACGCACGCGAAAGCGCGTATCACCAGGTTTAGATTCGACATGAATATCACCTTTGTGTCTGTTGACAACGATTCGGTAAGTAATTTCTAAACCTAAACCGGTGCCTTTCCCAACACCTTTAGTAGTAAAAAATGGTTCAAAACCCATAGTCTATAAACTATTCGGCGGCTGATCCCCCGAAAAATGACTACACCTTTATTTTGGAGGTAAAATGGCGGCAAAAAACAAAAAAGGTTCCGTTGTTCTTAGCTCGACTTTATCGCTCACTGGTATTGATGCCGAGGCGATAACCACAGGCATTTCAACAAGGGTTTCGTTTGAAACGCGATCCTTGCACCCAACTCCCTTAATTTTATTGAAGTCACTTTTTATATTGCGTTTTAGATTTACCAATTACGCACTTCTGTAGAGTTCGCTTACGAAACGGAACTGGTAAGGAGGTTTAGGGATCGAGGGACATACTTATATACTATGTATTTTATTTAAATTAAGAAATTCAGTACAAAAATCAGGATTTTTGTCTAATAATTACTCACTGTCTAATCACTTTTTAGCAAAAACTTAACAACCATGTATTTCAATCCTGGTGTTGCAGTGTTTGTATGACCTGTGTTTGAAGTTCATGTAAGTTAACACCCAAATATTCTAAGATTCTCACTGCATTACTAGGCTGACCATCAATTAACTCTTGACCTTCTTCAAGGAGTCCAAGAAGGAGATGGAAAGCGCTAATAAAGCGTTGTTTACCTCGATCAGCTATCTCTTCCGCTCTTGTAAGGACTCGAATTGCTCTTTCAGAGAAACCCACTCCTTCGTTAAAAGCAAACGAAGCAATTGTATAGTTAGCCTCTACTTCAACTACTTGTGTAGATGGTGGAGAAACAACCAAAGTGGATTCCGACAAGTCAGTATCAATAGGCACTAAAACATCACGAATGGCTGCTTGAACTCTTGCTAATGTAATATTTCGATTTTGAAAAAAATTAAGTGAATTAAATGAAGTTAAATTTGTCTCTGTATCAGAGGAAGTTTCATTCCCGTCAGAACTCTCCTGAGCAATTAAACCTAATAGAATTAATTCTGTTCCAACAGAGTGATACTGTTGAGAGAATACTTGATTTCCAGCAAAAAGTACTGCCTTTAAACCTTGGCTGTCAAGTCGCTCAAATAACATACTAAAAACATTTATCTGCGTAATTAATTGATATCGCAAAAATACTGAACTCTTCTATAAATTTTGGCTCAGAATAATAACAACACGTAGTCATTTGTACACAGGATTTATTAATTTTGCAACTTCTTAAAGTTTGAATAAAATTTAAAAGAATCTTGTAGACACTTATTTGGAGAAAGAAATAGTTTGAAATAGTAATCTCAAAGCAATACGCTTTCACCTAATTTATGCACTCTACCAAATCTGAAAGTTATCCAGTACAGCAACAAATGAAATCCCGTAATCATTCGATGTATTTATGGAAGAAATTTAACAAGCTTTGCTTACTACCTGCTATCGTTCCACTAGTCTCTGTCTTGACTAGCCTAGTTGCTTCTCCTGCAATTGCAGGTTCAGTTGACATAGAATTTGGGGATGCGAGGTAGCATTGGCTTGTGCCAACTTCAATGCTACGAGTACAACAGCATCGTGGCAGTTCACATTAAATCCTAAATCTCCATCAGTATATGGAATTAATGGTGGCATCACTTTTGATGATGATCCCCTTTCATTTCAATCAATTGATCAGGTTTATGTAGGAGGAACAAGGGGCGATTTTGGAATTGTGAATTATTCAGATCCTGAAGGTATAGCTCCGTTTACAGCCCAACTGACTGCGATACTTACTGCCTTTGCACCAAACCCACCCCTTATTCGTCATGCTGCTGTCCCATTACTATCAACATTGTGTGATATTCCCAATCCCAACCTCGCTTTTGTCTTTGATACTACGGGCAGTATGGGTTCTTACATTGGAACCGTACAACAAACTGCTAAAGACATTCTAAACAAACTAGATGTTTCTGGATTGAACTATCGTGTTGCGGTAACCGACTATAAAGATTTTGGCGGCTCAGACTATCCTTACAGACCTGTTTTACCCTTTTCCAGCAATCAAGCTGCTATTACAAGCGCTATTAACAGTCTCAGCTCAGTTAGTGGTGGTGGTGATACACCTGAATCAGCCTACTCAGCCTTGATTAGAACAATTCAAGGAGAAGGTATTGGCGAATGGGAAGAAGATGCATATAGTCGGTCAATCATTCTTCTAACAGACGCTCCTCCGCATGATCCTGAAACCTATACAGGCTACACAGCCGAAGATGTGATTGCTGCTGCTCGTTTTGCTAACGTAGGAACTGGTAATCCATTAGCTCTTTCCTCTACACAAACAATGAGTCCCTTTAGCTCTGCTTCAGCAAATATGTTTGCTGTTGAGCAAGCCACAGATGCAAATTCAAATGAGGATACTCCCCCATTAGTAAAAAGGCTGTATCCAATCAGAATTTTTACAATTCTTGCTGGTGGCAATACATGGGGCGCTGAGTTCTATGAAAAAATTGCTAAAGAAACGCTTGGTAAAGTTTACTATACTAGCTCCGCAAATGATATCACTAAAGCCCTCTTTGATATTACTGGAACTCTCTCAGGGGGCGGTGATTCTACAGTCAAAGTTCCTGAAAACTCACCTGTAATTGGACTGCTGGTAATGGGAACTTTGATTGCTGGAATGGCTATGTTCAAGCGAAAAAGGAATTCGCTTGATGTGTCAGATTAATTTATTTCGCCTTTTTCACATGAGTTCTTCACAGGTTGAATGATAGGCAAACGCACGCGAAAGCGCGTATCACCAGGTTTAGATTCAACATGAATATCACCTTTGTGTCTATTGACAACTATTCGGTAAGTAATTTCTAAACCTAAACCGGTGCCTTTACCGACACCTTTAGTAGTAAAAAATGGCTCAAAAATACGAGATTGTATCGCTTCCGGAATGCCAATTCCTGTATCAGCTATTTCTACTACAAGACAGTTATTGTCTTTATAAGTGCTAACAGTTAAATCGCCTTTGCCATCCATTGCATCAATGGCATTGTCAATCAAATTTGTCCACACTTGATTGAGTTCGCTTGCATAAGCACAGATGCGTGGCAGAGTGCGATCGTAGTTGCGGTGAATAATGATTCCCTTCTTGATCCGACAACTAAAAATCAGCAAAGTGTTTTCGATTCCCTCATGCACATCTATTTCTTGGAGGGGAGCTTGATCCATATAGGTGTAGCCTTTAATTGCTTTCACCAGCTCAGAAATGCGTGTTGTACTCTGTTCGATATCGTTGATGAGTCCTGTTGCTGACAGTGCAGTTTCTAACCAATTCAACACCTTGCCAAGTGAGTCGGAGGGGATGCGATCGCTAATAATATCAAGCTTGCCAGAATCTAATCCGGCAGAAACAAATGTGGGGGCAAGTTTCCAACCATTAGCTACATCATGTTCTTCTAGCCAATCCGTTACTTCGTCTTCTTTATCACTTTGGGTAAGAGGATCTAGTTTGGGTGCAGTCGCAATGTATTCTGTTGCTTGATTTTGAATTGCCACCAGTAAATTAAGTTGTTCTTTTGTCAGGCAACTTAGCCCTAGAGTTAGAGATTGCAAGTTTTGGAAGTTCTCGCGTAATAATGATGCTGCCCGTCGCGCCGCTGCTCCTGGATTGTTTAATTCGTGTGCCAAACCTGCTGAGAGTTTACCTAAGGCTGCCATCTTCTCTTGTTGACGCAGTTGTGCTTCTAAATCTTTGCTTCTACCCGCCATCGCAGTCAGGATGACATCTGCTAAGGGTGAACAATCGGTGAGAATTTGCTTAAAGGTGTCGATATCAATTCGCAGTACCTGAGTGGATGCGATCGCGCGAGCGTTAACAATATAAGCCGAACCAGTCAGCATCGATAATTCACCGACAAATTCACCACGACGATGAATAGCAAGCAGTCTCGTCTCGCCACCGACTTGTTTGGTAATCTCGATTTCGCCGTCTAAAACTGCGTGGAAGCTGTAGTTAGAGTCACCTTCGTTAAACAGCACATCCCCTGCGTTGAGTTGGATCTGGGTGCCATAATGCTTCATCTCTTCTAAAGCTTGATCTGGCAATTTAGGAAACAGCGTCATCTGGTTGGGATCGTGCAGCATGACAACTCCTGATTGATTTTGTTTAAATTTGGGTTATTTAGTAAGTGACTTTAAACGCAGAGGAGCGCAGAGTAAACGCGGAGGAACGCTGAGTAAGTGAGTAAGATTGTCCGTTACAAGACTTTGCTCAAATATTGATGTACGAACTGAACGCAGATTGAACCTTCACCTACTCCCGAAGCAACACGCTTGACTGAACCATGACGCACATCACCCACTGCAAAAATACCAGGAATATTTGTTTCTAGCAAATAGGGATCGCGTTCCAAATTCCATCCTTTAATGTGCTGTTTGTCGCGCAGCAAATCTGGCCCTGTTAAAATAAAACCGCGATCGCTTCGTTCTATCACACCATCTAACCATTCAGTACGGGGTGCTGCCCCAATAAAGATAAATAGTGAAGTGGCAGGAACTGTTTGTGTTTCACCAGTGAGGTTATTCTTGAGAGTAATTGCTTCTAAAGATGTTTCACCTTTGGCTTCAATGACGCTAGTTTGCGTTTTGACGGTAATATTTGGTGTATCGGCGATTTGGTCAATCAAGTACTGAGACATACTTATACCCAAGGAGTCGCCTCTTACCAAGATCGTTACATGGCGAGCATATTTAGAAAAATACATCGCTGCTTGTCCGGCGGAATTTGCCCCACCGACTATATAAACTTCTTCGTCTTTACAACTCATCGCTTCCGACTGCGCTGCACCATAGTAAACACCCGCACCAGTCAAGCGGTTCACTCCAGGTACATCCAATCGCCGCCACGCCACACCTAGCGCCAAAATCATCGCATGACAGCTAATTTCACTGCCATCTGACAACTGCAAAAATCGATATGGATCTGCGACGCGAATGCCTTTCGCTTCCTGCGGTGTAAGAATTTCCACACCAAAACGTCTTGCTTGGGTAACGGCACGACGCGCCAAATCGCCTCCGCTTAAGCCTACGGGAAAACCAAGGTAATTTTCAATACGTGAACTTGTTCCGGCTTGTCCGCCTGGGGCTTCTCGTTCAATCATCACCGTGCACAACCCTTCGGATGCACCATACACTGCGGCTGCAAGTCCGGCAGGGCCGCCGCCGACAATAATTAAGTCATAAAATGGCTGTTGCGCCTGGGTTCGCAATCCTATTTTCTCGGCAATCTCTGTATTGGTTGGCTGTGTCAGTTTAGAGCCATCAGGAAAAATAACTAAGGGAAAGTGTAATTTATTGCAATCAGCGTATTCGACTAGCTGTTCGGCTTCCTTCGATAATTCAATATCCATCCACTCGTAAGGCACTTGATTTCGTGCTAGGAAGTCTTTAACTTGATGGGAATGAGGCGACCAACGGTTACCAATTACACGAATACCTTCAAAGGGTGGGCGGAATGTTGCTTGCCAGTCATCAAGCAAATCGTTCAAAACTGGATATAACCGTTCTTCTGGCGGGTTCCACGGTTTCATTAAATAGTAATCGATTTTTGTGGTGTTGATGGCGCGAATCGCGGCATCGGTGTCTGCATAGGCAGTAAGTAAAGCACGCTTTGCGTCTGGAAATATTGACATGGCTTGTTCGAGAAACTCAACACCAGACATTTGCGGCATTCGTTGATCTACCAAAAATAGTGCTACTGACTGGTTCCGGAGTTTGAGTTGTTTGAGTGCTTCCAAAGCGCTAGCACCAGAATCAGCACGCAATATACGATAGTTTTCTCCATATTCCTGCCGCAGATCTCTTACTACTGCTTGCAAAACTTCTGGATCATCGTCAACCGTTACGATCGCTGGTTTCACTATATTCCCTCACACTAAAAGCTGGTATAAACCGATTAGAGTTCCGTCGGGATCTCGAAGATAAGCCGTTTTGATTCCGAAGTAGGGATTATTCATGGGTGGTGCGATAAATTTCACACCTTTATATCTTAATTGTTGATATTCTTCTTCCACATTATGGACTGTAAAAATTAATGCTACATTATCTTGACATTCAGCATGAGGTGGCTTATCGGCATTATGAATTAGTTGCGCCATTTCTTGTCGCCGAAATATACTTAGCTTCATATCTCCGGCTTTAAACTCGGCATATCCATCTTCTTCATCTTCGACAGCAACATCAAATCCCATCACATCTTTGTAGAATAAAAAGCTAGCTTTCCAGTCTTTGACTAGTAATCTTGTGTATGCTAAACCTGTTTTCATTGCTGGTGTACCTCTGCTGCAATCTTCGATTAAATTATGCGATCGCCTCTTTTAGTAAGTTTCTATGCAGATTTGTTTGTAATCATCTTCGTTATTAAAAACGGAGTAAATCAACTTTAAGGAGTATTTTTGCAAACAATTCCAAGTTTTAGGTAATAACGACCACAGATGGACACAGATAAACACAGATAAAATATTCGTGTGATCTGTGTTTATCTGCGGAACGTTTGTAGACGCCGAAGGCGGCTTCCCGAAGGGTGCGGAGGTTTCCTCTGCTCAAAGCTTTCCAAGACAGTGGTCGATTTATAAAACATGATTTTTGTTTGCCATTTTTATTCACATCAAACGTAATTTCCAAATGACTAGTGAAAAAGCTTTTTCTCTTGTGTCTTTTATCTTCTGCTTTCTTAATTATCATTTTTTAGTTTTTACAGAAACTTGTTCTGGCTTTTGAAACACAAACGAGAGTAAAGGTGGTGCTAAAAAAGTTGTTAAAATTACCATTACAATAATTGCAGCATCTAACGAACCCGATAAAACTCCAGTTGTTGAGCCAATACCTGCAAATACTAGTCCAACTTCTCCCCGTGGAATCATACCAATACCAATTGCTAATCGATTAGTTTCTTCTTGATCGAAGACTGTAAAACCGCTAATTACTTTACCTACAATTGCTATCAAAATTAAGAATACAGCAATCATCAGCCCTTCACGATTTTCAGGTACAAATGGATTTAATACACCAATATTAGTTTTGGCACTTACAACTACAAAGAAGACAGGTACTAGTATATCTGCTATAGGAATAATTTGGTTTTTCAAAGCCTGACATTTTTGAGTTTCTGCTAATACCAAGCCCGCAGTAAATGCTCCTAGAATTGCTTCTAATTGAATGGCTGTAGCAATATAGGATAAAGCAAAAGCAAAAATTAAAGCCGGAATTAACAACTGACCGCGAGTTCTCAACTCATCGACAATTTTGACAAAGTAAGGATTAAAAAGACGACCAAGTAAAACTGCTCCGACTAGGAATGCTACGGCACTGATAATCAAATACACTACATTTGTCAGTTCTACCTCTCCGGTTTTTGCCAGACTTGCAACAATAGCAAGAATAATAATACCAAGAACATCATCTAAAACAGCAGCGCCAATAATAATTTGTCCTTCTTTACGATTGAGATATTGCAGTTCTGCTAAAACTTTAGCTGTAATTCCAATACTGGTTGCTGTCAGAGCGGCACCAGCAAAAATTGCTGGAACAGTGGGTATACCAAATAAGTAAACTAATCCTAAAGTACCACCAAAAAAGGGCGCGGCTACTCCTACTAATGCAACGATCGCAGAGTAAGGCCCGACTTTCAGCAGTTCTTTTAAATCTGATTCCAAACCAATTTCAAATAACAGAATTACTACACCTATTTCTGCCAATACTGAAATAACTTCACTATTTATTTGAAAAATAGCTGCTCCATCTAAACTTAAACCTGTAGTGGCGATTAAAAAATTAATGATGAGGGAATTACTACTATCGCCTCCACCTTCAGGAAATACTAATAAATGAAAGGCAGATATTCCCACCACAAGCCCACCGAGTAGTTGTCCTAAAACTGGCGGCATATTTAAGCGAGCGCAAATCTCAGCACCAACGATACTGGCAAGATAAATTACTATCAAACTAATTAGTACTCCTGCCATGATGTAAGCACTGTCTGATTCTGTCGCAGTTGCTAACAGAGGAATAATTGGGTTCGATGTTAAAGAAGTCACCCAGGTTATAGAAATTGCTAACATCTTGTGTTGCTTTTTTCAAGTCTTTTAGATAGAAAAACCCGATTTTATTAAGAAACCGGGTTAGTAATAAATTTATCGATATATTTCAGTAGAAACTCGCCCATCATCTTCTAGATGCTGTGGTGGTTGAGGTGGACGACGCGAGAACAAGCGATCGCGTATTGTTCCAATCACAATATATAAAATTGGCACCACAAACAAACTCAAGAAGGTAGCAACAAGCATTCCCCCAAACACTGCTGTACCCAGAGATTGACGGCTACCAGCCCCTGCACCTGTGGCAATCACTAAGGGGAAAATCCCTAACAAGGTAGAAATGGCAGTCATGAGAATCGGTCGCAAGCGCTCTTGAGCTGCTTGTACTGCCGCTTTGGTAATCGAAAGCCCTTGCTCGTGTAGTTGGTTGGCAAATTCTACAATCAAAATGGCATTCTTACTTGCTAAACCAATCAACATCACCAATCCAACTTGGCAAAAGATATCGTTATCAAGTCCCCGCAATGACTGTGCTAACAGCGCCCCAAAGATAGCTAGAGGAACCGAGAGCATAATAATTAATGGGTCAATATAATTCTCGTATTGGGCAGCTAATACTAAGAACACAAAAACAAGTCCTAAGCCAAAAATTAAGGGTGCGAGTCCGCCTGATTCTATTTCTTCTGCTGCTATCCCTGTCCATTCATAACCAAAAGTTGTTGGTAATACCTTTTGCGATACTTGTTCCATCGCTTGAATTGCTTGTCCTGAACTGTAGCCAGGAGCTGGTGAACCATTGATTTCAATTGAGCGGAACAAATTGTAGTGATTAATTGTTTGCGCTCCAGTAGTAGGAGTGAGTTTGACAAGATTGCCCAGAGGAATCATTTGATCGTCGGCGGAGCGAACATACAGTTTATTAATATCCTGTGGGTTGGAGCGAAACTGAGCATCTGCTTGAACATATACCCGGTAAGTCCGTCGTTCATAATTAAAGTCATTGACATACCGCGAACCTAAGTAACTCTGTAGAGTATTAAATATTTCATCTACGTCAACATTTAGAGCCTTAGCGCGATTACGATCAACTTCAATCAAGATTTGGGGAGTATTAGCAGCGAATGTGCTAAATACAGCCTGTAATCCTGGTGTTTGATTACCTTGCTGGAGTAACTGTCCCATGACTTGCAGCATGGTTTCTAAATCGCTGTTACCAGCTCTATCTTGTAGCTGATATTGAAAACCACTAAAACTACCTAAACCTCGAATTGTGGGTGGATTAACTGGCAAAACTCTTGCTTCAGTAATTCCTGATAATTTACCTTGCAAATTACCGAGGATTGCTTGTACTGGCTGATTGCGGCGTTGTTCCCAAGGCTTGAGAGTTGTAAAAATTACGCCGTTATTAGCTGTGCTGCCACTAAAACTAAACCCACCCACAGCAAATGTGCCTGTGACTTCTGGCAATTTGAGAATTTCTGCTTCTGCCTGCTCCATCACTTTGCTAGTGTAGTTGAGCGAAACTCCCTCTGGCCCTTGAATAATGGTAATGAAATAACCTTGATCTTCATCGGGAAGAAATGATGTAGGTACGCGGGTATAAAGCCAACCAGTCAATATTAAGGAGAAAACAAACAGGGCTATGACAATTGCTTTTACCCTTACCAGACGGTTGAGGAACCACTCATATCTATAGCGCATCGAGTCTTGGAACGAGTTAAACTTACCAAAGATCCAACCTAAGATGCCGCGTTGTGGAGGATTGCGTCGTAGTAATAAGGCGGACAGAGAAGGTGTGAGAGTAATAGCAAGAAAAGTAGAAATAACGATAGAAAAAGCAATTGTTAAAGCAAATTGTTTGTATATTTGTCCGGTAGCTCCTGGAAAGAAGGCGACGGGGACAAATACAGCCATCAACACCAATGAAGTGGCAATTACTGCCCCAAATAATTCCTGCATTGCCACTGATGCTGCCCGTCGTGGCGACATTCCCTCTTGTTGAATCAAGCGCGAGATATCTTCGACTACGACAATGGCATCATCAACTACCATCCCTGTTGCCAAGGTAAGACCAAATAATGTCAAGGTGTTGATGGAAAAATTAAAAGCTCTGACAAAGGCAAATGTACCAATTAGTGCTAAAGGAATGGTAAGGACGGGAATTAGGGTTGTACGCCAATCTTGTAAGAAGAGAAAAATTACCAGGATTACCAAAGCGATCGCCAGTAATAAAGTAGAGACTACTTCCGAGAGCGATGCTTCTACAAAGCTAGTGGTATCAAAGGCAACTTGATACTCCATTCCTGGTGGAAACTTTTGAGCAAGTCTTGCCATTTCAGCTTTCACTGCTCTGGCTACGTCTAGCACGTTACTTCCTGGAATAGTAAATATACCAAGACCTACACCTTCATTACCTCTAAATCGCAGGAACGAACTATAATTTTCAGCTCCTAATTCGGCTCGTCCTACATCTTTAAGCTTAACGAGCGTCCCATTCTCACCAGTTTTGAGCACTATGTCCTCAAATTCCGAGACATCCGTAAGCCTGCTAATAGCACGCAAGTCGATTTGATACATTTGGTCAGATGGCGCTGGCTGCTGCCCGATTTGCCCAGCACCTACCTGTATATTTTGTTCTTCCAAAGCATCTATGACATCTTGAGCGGTGAGGTTGCGGCTAGCAAGTCGATTAGGATCGAGCCACAGACGCATTGCATAGCGACGTTCTCCAAAAATCCGCGCCTCACTTACACCATCGATTCTTTTGAGCGCATCTGCTATGTATAGGTCAGCATAATTACTTAAAAAGACGTTGTCGTACTCTCCTTGATTACTATATAGCCCGATCGCTAACAAGATGTTAGTGGACTGCTTTCTGACAGTCACTCCAGTTTGCCTGACTGGATCTGGCAGTTGTGGTTCAGCCAACGAGACGCGATTTTGCACATCAACGGCGGCAATATCTGGATCTCGCGCAGCATCAAAAGTGACTGTAATCGTACTAGTGCCACTATTACTGCTGCTAGAAGTTATGTACTTCATGCCTTCAACACCGTTAATCTGTCGTTCTAAGACAGTGGTAACGGTGTTTTCTACGATTTCAGAGCTTGCGCCGACATAGTTAGCAGTAACCTCTACTTGAGTTGGACTAATTTCTGGATATTGTTCTGTAGGTAGGGTAGGGATACTAATTGACCCTACCAGCAAAATGATGATGGCGCAGACACTGGTAAAAACAGGCCGCTTAATAAAGAAGTCAACAAACATAAAGGATTGGGTATCGGGTATCGGGGGTTGGAAAGAAGACGCGGGGACACGGGGAAAAAGGACAAGGAGACACGGGGAGGTGGGGACACGGGGAATATTTTTGATAGATTCTCCGCCTCTTCCCCTTCCCCTGTCCTCTTGTTTGTCCCTAGTCCCTAATCCCTAGTCACTAATCCCTAGTTCCTACTAAGATTCTGGATTGATGGGCGCTCCATCTGTGAGGTTAAGTAGTCCTGAGACAATAATTCTTTCTCCTGGCTCTAATCCTTCTAGCACTTGATAAGTATTGCCCTTAATATTGCCTAACTCTACACGCTTTTGTTTTGCTACCTGTTGAAACTCCCCTTTTGGAGATTGTTGCATTTGCGCTACATAAACAAAATTCTGTCCGGCTACACGAGTTACTGCTGTAGTTGGAATTAATACTCCAGGGCGCTGATTCCAAATCACTCTTACCCTAGTATATTCATCAGCCCGTAGTTGACCTTTGGCATTGTCAAAGAGTGCTTTAACTAATATGGATTGGGTGTTATTAATAACTTTGGGTGAAATAAAAAATACACGACTAATACCGACACTGCGACCTTGAGCATCCATGATTTCTACTGGTGTTCCTTTTCGCAATTGAGATCCGCGCTCAAGTGGTACAGAGATATTTACCTCCAGTGGTCTATTTTGAGTAATGGTTACTAGTTGAGTAGAATTATTCACGAAATCACCCACCTTCACAGGAATGTCACCCACTGTGCCTGCAAAGGGAGCTTCTATTCTGTAGTACTGGAGTTGAACAGCTTGTTCTTTGGTATTAGCTAATGCCTGTTGCAAGGATTTTTCTGCTTGGGAGACAGAAGCTTGCTGTGCTTGTATTCTAGATTCAATCGCTCGCAAATTAGCCCTTGCTGTTGCTAGTCTGTTGGCGTACTGATCTCTTGTTTGTCGAGAAACAGCTCCTTGAGCCGCAAGATTTGAATAGCGATCGTATTCTTGCTGATTTAATCTCACATCGGCAAGGTTAGATATACGTTCTGCTTCTAATGAACGCAGGGTTGCTCTGGCATTTTCTAACTGGGAACTAGCTGCATCAGCAGCTGCATTCACACTATTAACTGCTGCCTGTTGCTGTCTAGCATCGATCTGGATAATTGGATCTCCTTGCTTGAGTGTATCTCCGGATCTCACCAATATTTGGGCTACCTGTCCCTGAATTCTTGGCTGTAGAATTACCGAGCGACGTGACTCTAAGCTCGCTATATACTCAGAGCTATCTTCGATTAAGCCCGATTGTACAGTGGATACCTTCACTGGTACTGGTGGTGGAGCATTAGCTGCTGTTGGAGCTTGATTATTTGCTGGAGTTAGCAAACGCCACAACAAAAAGCCTCCACCCATCAATCCCAGTAGAGCTAACAATAACCAAAGCCACCGACGTTTTTGGCGAGGTGGCTGTATTTCTGTCTCTGGAACACTATCTTCAAATTCAGTTTGAGGCTGAGGGGGTATCATGGATTGCAGAGAAGTGAATAAAACAAATGACCGCTAAATCAGGATTGAACTTAAACTTAAAATTGATACAGAAATTACTTGCTATTACTGATTTAGTTATGATGCTCCCTTGTATGACTAGATACTAGCTTTTACGCTAGCATAACCTTTTATTAAAGTAAGTCTCATCTATCTAGAAATAAGTATTTATTTATAGTTTACAAAAAAACCTGTTCTAGTGTCTTGTCTATTCTTGCGAAAATTATTCAAATCTTGCTATGATTTGCATACAAAACTTGTACTCAGTAACTAAAAAGCTATCATTATTGACTGTTTACAGCTAAAATTCCCAAATTAATTAATGATTAGTGGTAGATACTCCTAAGTGACTGAAGTTATGTTGAGACAAAGGCTTATTTCAATAAGTAACTATTTACAACGCTCCATATGTATGTATTTACCTGTCGTATGGTTGTGTAAAATACATCCTTTCTGACGAGTTAATCTATTTTCTCCGACAATAAAAAGACTAATAGATAATATTAATAATAGTTTCAATAATTTTATTTTCTCAGCTTGAAGAGAAACTTTTAAATATATATTTTGAAATATATTGTAATAGGTTTTTTTGATTTTACAATTAGTATTTAGTAAATTTTTTTTAGATGAAGAGAGATTTAGTGGAATTTCTATGTTTAATTCTTGGCTCCATAAAGGTGTAGATTTTCCTTCTTGATAACCGTAAATTTTGACGTTCTTAATACATACAGTTTTCAAGCCTGTGATTTCTTGGCGAACATATTTAACTAAATTTTCTTGTTCTGGCACTTGACTAGATTTAAATTTAATTTCTAAGCAAGTATTATTGAAGCTAACTTTGGCTGTGACATTTTTAAGTTGTAGTTGACTGTTTATTAAAGATGCGATTGCCTTAACATCACCCTGCTTGGCAAGCTCTAAAATATTTGCTTGTGTCATAACTGTAGAAGCGAAGAGTTATCAACAGAAAATTTACATTAAATATAACTTGTGCTCTAAAATTTTACTTCGGTGATTACACGACAATTACAAACAGCAATCTTCAAAAAATTGTTGATTTTAATTCATCTAAAATTTATATGTATTAACTGGGGATTAAGGACAAACAAGAGGAGGGAGAGAAGTGAGTTTGTTGCCGCGGCTCTCCCCGTTGTAGCACTTGACGTAGAGAGACTACCAATGATAAATGACCAATAACTACCTCAACTAATTAACATTATTTGTAGCGACCTACCTAATTGCCATCTAGAGTATATTGTTGAGCAAATTCACGATGAATCTGATATTGTATAATTTCTTGCTGGGCTAGACTGTAATTACTACTAGTATATGGTACAGTTTTCATGAGAGTGATCGCTTCATCCCAATTGCGAACAACCTTTTGCCATTCGTCTTGAGATTGTGCCAGTTGTGCTAGTTTAGTTGCGCGTTTAGCTTTATTATTAGCTCGTTCATAATTGTCTGTAGGTTTTTTAGGTTTAGCTTTAGGTGGTTCTTGTTCAGAAGCGATTGTTGTAAGATTCTCTATAGAAAAATTTGTAGAGATACTTTGTTTAATTTCTGGTAATTTGGCGTAGGAATATATCCATAGAGCCAAAAAGGGAATTAAAATCAACGTCACTAGTTGCTTTGAGACTGAGGAAGACTTTTGAGGTGTCTCTGTGAGTTTCTGTTTTATTTTAGGAATTTCATCGATAGTTTGCACCTTAGTAACACCAAAATCAGATGAAATTACTTCATTTTTAAATTCATGTAATGTAGTTACATCTGGGTTTTTAGCTTCAGTACTGATAGAATTTCCTAAAATAATACGACGTTTAAATAAAGATTCAATTTCATAAAGTATAACAGCACAAAATAGCCAAATAATAGCGAAAAATGGTAAGATTTTACTACTAATTTGACTATAGTTAGAAATTATTTGATCATAGTTGAGTTGAAATAAAGGGAGGAGAGGAGTAAAAATTAAAGTTGCTGTTAGTGTAGACAAAATAAAAACCAGCCAGCTATATAAGCTTTCTCTCCAACTTTGCAGCCCTGGCAAAATTCCTCGAATTTTATTTACCTTTTTTCCTGGAATGACTGGAATAAAGCGACTGAGCAGAAAGTGATGTACAAAAGCGATCGCTGGGATGGGTAAGATTAGCAAAAATATCACCGAAACGATAATTCGCTCTGGTTTGTCTGATAAATTAGTAAAGTTAAGTAATAGAAATTGATTATATGCAATTGTGTTGATAAATCCTGCCATCAATCCAAATAGTATTAAAGCATTTAGCCAAGAATAAGGATGAGGAAGCCATCTTAGCAATTTCAACTTTCTCATTTTTCATGTATCCTTTGTTTTCTGAAGACGATTATGTAGATTTAGCCACATTCTACGAATATATTGGGTAATTTCCGCTTTTTACTTGTTAAATAGTTTACTCAATCTAGGATAATCTAACTTTCTAGAACGCCCAAAACAGCAAGCGTTGCAAAAATTTATAGTTTGAGCAAATTACTGATATGGCAATCGAATCTGCCGTAGGCGAAATTGGAATTGAGCAAAATTTAAAGCAATTTCTGCTTGTACTCTCAGTTTCCTTGAGTGTAGCGACACTACCGCAAGTTATTAGCTGGTTTCGTCAAATTCCCTACACTTTACTCTTGGTAATTGCTGGATTGGGGTTGGCGCTAGTGGATGTGCGCTTAGTTAATCTTTCCCCGGAGTTGATTCTGGCAATTTTCCTGCCACCCTTACTATTTGAAGCTGCTTGGAATTTAAAATGGTCTAATTTAAAGCGGGATTTAGTGCCTATCTGCCTGTATGCAGTCATAGGAGTAATAATTTCTATTGCAGGTGTAGCGCTAGGTTTGAATTTATTAGCACAACTGCCATTAACAACAGCATTGCTGGTAGGAGCAAGTTTGTCTGCTACCGATCCAGTTTCAGTCACGGCTTTGTTTCGAGAACTAGGAGTAGACAAGCGCCTTACAACACTAATGGAGGGCGAGAGTTTATTTAATGATGGTATGGCAGTAGTAGCTTTTAGTTTCCTAGTTGCCTTACCGTTGGGAACAGCACAATTAGGGGTAAGACCTGTATTATTACAACTGTTTGCGGTTATTGGAATCGGTTTAGCAGTAGGTGGTTTGATTGGGTTTGGTATCTCTTACCTAACGCAAAGATTTGATTTACCACTGGTGGAACAATCTTTAACTCTCGTCTCTGCTTACGGAACTTACATTATTGCCGAAGAATTTGGTGGATCTGGGGTAATAGCAGTTGTCACCACTGGCTTGATTTTGGGTAATTTTGGTTCCCGAATTGGTATGAACCCGCGTACACGGGTAATTGTCAGCGAATTTTGGGAATTTTTGGCTTTTTTTGTTAATTCTATTGTTTTTCTATTGATTGGTGACCAAGTTAGATTTACCCATTTAGGAGAAAATCTGGCAATTATTGCTGTCACTGTTGCTGGGATGGTTTTAGCACGAGCGATCGCTGTTTATAGTTTAGGATTTATTAGCAATCGCCTCGTCAACTCAGATATTTCTTTAGCACAACAAACTGTACTCTGGTGGGGAGGTTTGCGAGGCTCTGTCTCCATCGCTTTAGCATTGAGTGTACCGAATATCCTCAGCGAACGAGAAGATGTAATTGCTACGGTATTTGGGGTAGTTTTATTTACACTTTTGGTGCAGGGATTAACTACAAAGCCCTTACTAGAAAAACTCAATCTTTTAGGTGATCAGCCCCTGCGACAACAATATTTGGAGTTAGTTGCTCGCCAAACTGCCCTTAAACGTGTTTTAAAATACCTCGAACAAATAGAAGAACGCCCAGGATTAGATCC
This sequence comes from Chlorogloeopsis sp. ULAP02, assembly GCF_038404745.2. Taxonomy (NCBI): domain Bacteria; kingdom Bacillati; phylum Cyanobacteriota; class Cyanophyceae; order Nostocales; family Chlorogloeopsidaceae; genus Chlorogloeopsis; species Chlorogloeopsis sp. ULAP02. The sequence continues at coordinate 26,979 of NZ_JAYKTT020000054.1, forward strand.
AGAATTTTACCGCTATCAGGAGACTTTAATTAAAGGTGAACTGCGACGGTTGGAGGAGCAAATTGATAAATTACAAGATGAATACCCCAACTTGCAAACCTTCACAGCCCAACAGCTGCGAATGGAATTGCTCGCTGTAGAGGCAGATACCTACGCAGAATTTGTGCGATCGGGTAGATTAAATCAAGAACTTGCTCCTTTGCTTGAGGATGTTTTAGAGGATGAGCTTTAACAGTTATTAGTGAATAAAATTGGAGGGTGCGTTACGGCTAATTCTCATTCTCCTAAAATCTTAAATCCTTACGTAGCCGTAACACACCCTACTCCTGACATCTTCCCTTCTGCCCTTATTTCTTAAAACTTATGCAGGCGAAGATACATACTTATACTTCCCTTGGCTGATGCAAAGTGTACGTACTTACATTTAGGTTGATTAGGTTGTGGTTAGCACTAGTAACCGTAATTGTCCGCATTTATAGCCAGATTTAATTACATATGCCAGAATTTGCCGGAGAACTACCTGTTCGCGAACCAGCGTGGAATGTCTCATCCGTTCAAAATATTCAGCCTCATCAGCAAGGGATAGATTTTGAGTGCGACGTTTCTCGCCTTTGTCTGAGGGTTCTTGCCCCAAATCTTATCCGTGTCAGTTTTTCTCCTACAGGAGAATTTAGAACTAGACGTTCTTGGGCTGTGACGCCACGGGATGAGGAATGGGCTGCGATCTCTTTCGACGTCCTAGAGACGGAGGAAGAGGTGATGATTGAAACTGAAAAAATGCGCGTCTGCGTGCAGCGTCATCCTTGTCGCATCAAGTTTTTTGACAAAGAAAATCGTCCCTTTGCTCAAGATATGGATTTGGGGATGGGTTGGCGACAAATGGGGGCAGGAAAGTTTCAAGTTGCCAATTGGAAGCGTATAGAAGCTGGAGAAAAATACTATGGCTTTGGAGAGCGGGCTGGCTTACTAAATCAACGGGGCAAGCGTCTTACTAATTGGACAACGGATAGCCTTGATTACACTATGTTAACGGATGCAATGTACCAAGCGATTCCGTTTTTTATGGCGTTGCGTCCGGAAATTGGTTATGGTTTATTTTTTAACACTACATTTTGGAGTCGTTTTGATATTGGTGCCGACGAACCAGAAATTTTACGAATGGAAACTCTGGGTGGCGAATTAGATTATTACATTATTTACAGTCCTGAACCAGCAGAAATTATTCATACATACACGCAATTAACGGGGCGAATGTCACTACCGCCTCGATGGGCATTGGGTTATCACCAATGTCGGTGGAGTTATGACTCAGAAACAGAAGTGCGACAACTAGTACACCAACTGCGTCACCGTCGGATACCTTGCGATGTTATCCACCTAGACATTGATTATATGTTTGGCTTCCGGGTATTTAGCTGGAACCCCAGACGATTCCCAGATCCCAAGAAATTACTTGGTGACTTGGCAGAGGAAGGTTTTAAAGTTGTCACCATTGTCGATCCAGGTGTAAAATTCGAGCCGCAATCAGATTATGCAGTTTATGACGAAGGAGTGGAAAAGGACTATTTTATTCGTCGGGCTGATGGCAAGGTTTTTCACGGTTATGTTTGGCCTGATCGCGCTGTATTTCCCGATTTTCTTCGTCCTGATGTGCGTCAATGGTGGGGAGATTTACACCACAATTTAACTGAAATGGGTGTTGCTGGAATCTGGAATGATATGAATGAGCCGGCAATGAACGATCGCCCATTTGGAGATGAGGGGGGGCAGAAAATTTTCTTTCCAATGGATGCACCTACAGGCTCTGGTGATGAGCGCACAACCTACGCCGAAGCTCACAATTTATATGGAATGATGATGGCTCGTGCCTGTCGGGAGGCATTAGAAAAACTTAGAGGGCGATCGCGTTCTTTTGTTTTGACGCGATCGGGTTATGCTGGTGTACAAAAATGGTCGGCAGTATGGACAGGGGACAATCATTCACTATGGGAATACCTGGAAATGTCTCTACCTATGCTTTGTAACTTAGGTTTGTCTGGCGTAGCATTTGTTGGCGCAGATATTGGGGGATTTGCAGGAGATGCAACCCCAGAAATGTTTGCTCGTTGGATGCAGTTGGGAATGCTTTATCCTTTGATGCGCGCTCATTCGATGATCAATACTAAGCGCCACGAACCTTGGGAGTTTGGAACAAGGGTAGAAGAAATTTGCCGCCAATATATCGAATTGCGCTACAGATTATTGCCTTACATCTACACCTTATTTTGGGAAGCAACAAGCACGGGAAGTCCAATTCTACGTCCCTTATTTTATCACTATCCCAATGATCCGAAAACCTATGAAATCTACGATCAGGTACTTTTAGGCTCATCGATGATGGCAGCACCTGTATACCGACCAGGGGTAGAGAAACGCATGGTTTATTTGCCCCAAGGAAACTGGTATGACTGGTGGACGGCAGAGTGTTACACAGGCTCAACTTATATTCTTGCTGATGCACCTGTAGAAAAAATGCCTATATATATTCGTGCCGGCTCAATTATTCCTCTCGCCCCTGTGATGCAGTATGTGGATGAGTCACCCATCAACGAATTAAGATTACGAGTTACTCCTGGTGCAGGGGAATGGACACTATATGAAGATGATGGGCATAGCTTTGAATATCGCCACGGTGCTTGGTCAACTACAACTTATCGCGTGTATTCAGAAGGTACGCAGACAGTCGTGGATATCCAAGCACGGCAAGGACAGTGGACTCCACACCCTCGCAAAGCCATTGTTGAGGTGATAGGTGATGGAGAGCAAGAATTTGCAGATGACGGTTCTGCTCGCCGCCTCACTTTTGGCTAGCGTCTATTGATAATTGCCTCTTGTAATTCTACTGGAGGTAATTGTTCTACAGTTTGCAGAGGCGATCGCCCTGTTATTAAACTTTGACTCAACCAAATCAAACTACCACCAAATAAAGTGATAACCCCTATTAAAATACCAGTAAGTAATTTCACTTGGGAGCGTAGAAATTTTACTTCTCTGCTTTTAGATTCTAATTCAGAAATTACCTTGGCAGGAGAAAGTTGTTTTTCTATCACTATTTCTGCTGATTGTACTACTGGCTTTTTAAAACTAACTTGCTGGTAAAGCCAATTAGTAATTAATATCGGACAATTTTTTCTAAACCAACGCCACGCAAAAATCCTGAACGCTGGTTTAGACATTCTCGCAATCCATTTCATTACTCTTTTAACAGCACAAGAGCGAAACTTTTTATTGATTAGGTTAATTGAACCTATATCATAAAGGCGGTCAAAGATAAGTTTAGCAGTAGCTTCTTCTCTGTATGCTAGATTTTCTATTATTAGAAGAACCTCGTACATTAGTTCTTCTTCTTGTTTGTTTTCCGCTAAAAAGTGTGTTAAATTACCTGATATTTTAACTGGATTAGCCATATATTTTACTCTGGCAGCACCTTGTATTTTTAATTAAAAAATATTTTAGTTATTTCACTCAAGTGACATATCAAAATTTTTGTCAACTGAAAAACACTCTTCCTATCACTATTTCCTAAGCATAATATATTTCATGTCACATTTGAATAAACTAATAACTTCAGTAGTGGTAAAAAAACTAACATTATATAGTTCATTGAAGAAGAAAATAATTGTTACTTTGCTATTAAGCATAAATTTATGTTAAATGTAGTGTTTTTGAAACTTATTTACCTCTAGGAGGATTTAATTTTCTCTTTTAAGATGTATTTCTTAAGCTTGTCGTTGTTAGTGAACAAGAATCTGTATCCTACTGTACAAGTAAGCAGAACCGCCCTGAAGATGCCCATTTTCTGTCATACCTTGCTAGACATCTGCGCATAGCATATCAGCATCTTAGATCTTGTACTTGGAAATTAGTTACTTTTAGACTTCCTCAGAATTTCCTCATTTTTAGATGGCAAGATTTATTACACAGTACAAAGCGGATGCCTGTAGCGTAATGCTTTTTACTGAGCATACGGTAACATTTATTGATAGCCCCAGCCGGGGCTTTTTATTTTCCTAAGCCTAAAATACAGAATCTCCGACTTCTTGAAAAAGCTGGGGATCTGATTGGGCAAACTAAAATGTTAATGCATTAATTTTTATACCTAAGAATATGGTGGCATGGCCCCAAAGTCAATTGATTCAGTCATGTCTGGCTATTCTTCCACCAGATATCCCGGTTGAGACTGCCGTTAAAGTGATGAACCGTAGGAAAACTAGTTATGTCTTAGTCTGTGAGCAAAGACAACTAGTTGGGATTTTTACTGAGCAAGATTTAGTTGGGGCGATCGCCTCTGGGGTAAATTTAAGCATTGCCACCTTATTAGAGGTAATGACTGATCAAGTTATTACTATTAAAGAATCAGAGTTAGACAATTTATTCAATATCCTTAGCCTGCTGCGCTACCACAAAATCTGCTACTTGCCAATTGTGGATGAAAAAGAGCAACTAGCAGGTGTAATCACGCTTGAAAGTATTCTGGAAGCTTTACAACACATAGAAACCCACCTTAAACAAGCCGAATTACAATACCGCAATCTCGTCGAGCAAATTCCTGGAGTTGCATACACTTCCCCAATCACTGCAACATCAGAATTTGCTTACATCAGCCCACAAATACAAAAATTCCTTGGCATTCCAGATCAAGAGTGGAATTCCGGATTTTTTAACAGTTGGGCGGAGTTGGTGCATTTAGAGGATCGCGATCGCATTCAGCAAGAAGTTGCCGCTGCCATCGCCACAGGTAAACCCTTTTGTAGCGAGTACCGCATGATCAGACACGATGGTAGAACCATCTGGGTGCAAGATCAAGCCAAACTTGCGCTGGCAACAGATGGGCAAACAACTGTGCTTCAGGGAATTGCCTTTGATATTAGCGATCGCAAGCAGCAAGAAGAAGCACTACAACAAAGCCAAGCCCGTTATCAATCAATTCTAGAAGATCAGACGGAAATGGTAGCTCGTTTTTTGCCAGATAGTACGATTTTGTTTGTTAATCAAGCATTTTGTCGTTATTTTGGCATTGAGCGCCAGGATATTCTTGGTAAGAGTTATAAACCTGTTATTTATGAAGAAGACAGGGATAGGGTGACTCAACTTCTAGAGTCAATGAGTATTGAAAACCCTACCATAATGATTGAGAATCGGGTAATCGATGGTAAAGGAGAAATTCGCTGGACACAGTGGGTTAACCGAATGCTATTCGATGATGGGGGAAATGTAATTGAGTGTCAGTCTGTTGGACGCGATATTACTCAATTAAAACTTACAGAAGCAGCACTGCGCCAGAGTGAAGAACGATTGCAACTAGCTTTGGAAGCATCTGGAGATGGAATTTGGGGCTGGAATCTTGCGGCAGGAGAAGTATATCTCAGCTCTCGTTGGATAGAAATGCTCGGTTATGCAGCTGATGAATTTCCAGCTGAATTTAGCAGTTGGGAAAAATCTATCCATCCAGATGATAAGCCTTGGGTGATGGATGTGTTGCAAGCTCACTTGAAAGATAGTTCTGTTCCCTACACTTTTGAATATCGAATGCGAACTAAATCGGGAGAGTGGAAATGGATTGCTAACTATGGCAAGGTTGTAGTGCGGGATCAAGATGCCCAACCATTACGAATGGCAGGTATTCACCGAGATATAGATGATCGCAAACAAGCAGAACAAGCTTTAAAAGAGCGAGAAGCTTTTTTACGGGCGATTGGGGACAACATTCCCAATAGTTATATTTACCAAGTTGTGCGGGAAGTGGATGGTAACTATCGCTTTTACTATTTTAGTGCGGGTGTTGAAAAAGCACATGGACTAAAACCCGAAGCAATTTTGGCAGATCCAAGTCTGTTGTATAGTACTTTGGTTCCGGAAGATCTTCTCTACGTTAGTCAAAAGCAGGAAGAATCTGCACAAACAATGTCAGTCTTTGATGTTCAAGTACGAGAATATTCTCCCGAAGGTAATATTCGCTGGGCGCGCTTATGCTCAACTCCCCGCGCGATGGATGACGGACGGATAATTTGGGATGGTGTCCGATTTGATATTACTGAACTCAAACGTACTGAAGAAACACTACGCAAAAGCAAAGCTCTCCTCACAGAAGCCCAAAAAGTTGCCCGTATCGGCAACTGGGAGTTTGATGTCGCTACTAAAAAAATCACCTGGACAGAGGAGCTATTTTACATATTAAATAGAGATCTCCTACAAAAGGAACCCACTTATCTTGAGCATTTACAACTCTATCATCCAGATGATCGAGAAAAATTGCACAAAGTGTTTGAGCGAGCGATTACAACAGGTGAATCATACAAACTTACACTCAGACTCAATCCTCAGTCTGATAGTTCTATACGCTACATTGAGGGGATTGGATACGCAGACTTCAATACCGATGGGCAAGTGATTCGTTTGTATGGAACTACCCAAGATGTTACAGAACGTGTGCAAACTGAGAAGGCACTGCAAGAAAAAGAGCAGTTTTTACGTAGTATTTATAATGGTGTTGAACAAGCTATTTTTGTAGTAGATGTTATCGAAGACGGTGATTTTAAATTAGTTGGATTCAATCCTGCCTGCGAACGTTTCACAAATATGCGTTCAGCAGAAATACAAGGTAAATCTTTACAACAAATGTTTCCTCCCGAAATTGCTGCATCGGTTCGGCAACGCTACCAAGCTTGTCAAGAGGCAGGAAAAGTTATTACCTATGAAGAATGTTTACCCTTTTTAGGGTTAGATACCTGGTGGATAACTAACCTGGCTCCTTTATGGGATGAACGTTCACGCATCTATCGGATTGTGGGCAGCAGCATCAATATTAGCGAGCGCAAACGGCTAGAACTTGCTCTGGAAGCATCAGAAAATCACTTAAAAAATATTCTCACTACGGCGAATGCCTCTATTGTCAGTTTTCGCGTCTTTGCCAATCGAGACTGGGAATATGAATATCAGTCGATTGGATGTGAGAGTCTTTTTGGTTATACAGCAGCAGAAATCTTAACCGACAAAATGCTGTGGATATCACGGGTGTTTCCAGAGGATCGAGATACGCTTATTTATCCACACTTTGAGAGTATTTTTGCTGAACGCACTTTTGCTGTAGAATATCGATTCCATCACAAAGATGGTTCGCTGCGTTGGATTTCTGCAATTTATTCCTCTCACCTGGATAAGGTAGCCAATTGCTGGATTGTAACGGGAGTTAGTATCGATATTAGCGATCGCAAACGGGCAGAAGAAGCTTTGCAGCAAAGTGAAACTTTGTTTCGGACTCTGAGTGAGTCTGCACCAGTAGGCATTTTTAGAACTGATGCTCAAGGTAACAATACTTATAGCAATCCTCGCTGTCAAGCAATTTGTGGCTTTACCTTTGAGGAAGCCTTAAAAGATGGCTGGATGCAGTTTATTCACCCAGAAGATTTAGAAGTAGTGTTTCCGCAATGGATTTTGTTCTTAACAACAAATCAGGAATTTTACGCCCAGGTGCGTTTTGTTCACCGAGATGCAACAATTCGCTTTTGTCGATTGATGGCGGTTCCGATTTTTTCTGAGTCAGGTGAATTAATGGGTAATGTGGGTACTGTAGAAGATATTACGGAAAGTCGGGCAATAGCGAAAATGAAGAATGAATTCATCTCTATTGTCAGCCACGAACTACGAACGCCTTTAGCTTCTATCCGTGGTTCTTTAGGATTACTAGCTGCTGGAGTACTCAAAGATCAACCAGAATCAGCCCAACAAATGTTAGAAATTGCTTCCAGCGAGACGGAACGCTTAGTGCGCTTAGTAAATGATATTCTTGACTTAGAGCGCTTAGAGTCAAATAAAGTAACTCTAGTCAAGCAGTGGTGCGATGTCACTAAAATCTTACGTCAGTCTACAGAAACTGTTCAACCTTTGGCAGCTGAAAATAATATTGCACTAGTTATGTTACCCAGTTCTGTACAAATCTGGGTAGATCCAGATCGGATTATTCAGACTCTTGTTAACTTAGTAGGTAATGCGATAAAATTCTCTCCCTCACATAGTAAAGTCACAGTGAGTGCAGAATATCTGACAGATCAAGTTTTATTTAAAGTTCAAGACCAAGGTAGAGGTATCCCAGATAGTAAATTAGAAACTATTTTTGAGCGGTTTCAACAAGTTGATGCCACTGACTCGCGTCAAAAAGGAGGAACGGGTTTAGGTTTAGCTATCTGTAAGAGTATTGTGCAGCAGCACGGCGGTAAAATTTGGGTGGAAAGTATTTTGGAAAAAGGTAGTATATTTTATTTCACGATACCTAAGGTAGTGGAAGGGTAAGGATCAATAGCATTTTTGCGAAGTCTATAGGCTCCAACCAAGAATTTTAACAATTTCAGAAACTAGCGTTAGAGGATTGAAAGGTTTAGCGATCGCTCCCACTGCGCCCAACTGCAAGAATTGATGTGGTTCAGTAAAGCTTAAAATTGATGTCAAGAAAATTACTGGTATTGCTTGAGATTTAATATTCAACTGTAATTTTTTGAGGCAAGCAATGCCATCAATTTCTGGCATTATCACATCTAGAAGAATGGCATCTGGCTTGAGATCCTCTGCTTTTATTAAGCCCTCTGCACCTGAATTCGCTAATACTACCTCCCAGCCTCCGATTGTTTCTAAGCTGATTTTGACAATTTTTTGCATATATGGTTCATCATCAACAAATAGAATTCTTTTACTGACTAGTTCTACCATCATTTGTAGTTCCTACATACTGTTCGCTTGGAGAAAACACCAAATTTAACTTGTCCCAATTCATACCAAGAGATGCATCTACAGCTAAAGATTGTTCTGGTGTAGACTCTTTGGTGTCAAAAATTTTCACCTTAATTGGTCGCCTTTTATGGTATGACTTCTGGAAAGTGAGCTTCAAGATACCGTCATTAAATTCTGCGAGCGTGGCATGAGGTTGAATCAAATTAGGTAGAGGAATAATAATTTGAAATTGATTTGGGCAAAATTCAAAATCAAAGGAGCTAAAAACTTTTGCAAGTTCTAATTCTTGTCCGATAATGAGAACTGTTTCCTGAGAAACTTGAACATCCAGTTTTTCAGTTTCTATATTTGGAATTTCTGCTATGACTATAATTTCCGTATCTGTTTCCTCTACCTCAATCATAGATACACCAGTTCTACCCTCTTCATAAACCCATAGTGTATCTTCACCATAGCTGTACAAAAACTCACGGATCACACTATATAAGTATTGCTCAAAAATACTCAACCTTTGGAAGATTTGCCAACAGATTAACATTCTAATATTTCCTTTATCTATCAACTAATGAATCTTACCAAAATAGTCAATCATGTCTTGCAAACGAAAGCTATTAATTTAAGTTATCAATAGATAAATTTTTAGTTGAATTTCTATAGTTTTCTATAATTTTTAAAATTCTATTCCTAACTAGCTGTTGCTGATAATTGTAGTACTGTCTCAGCAATTCGAGTTGTTGGTTTAACCGTTCAGTATCTTCAACTAACGTACTTAATTCGTAGATTATACTTGTGTATCCAGCTAGCATTATATTATCCGTGAGTATTGAGGAAGTTTGATTTTCAATAGTTTCAAAATTTTGGCGATCGCTGTTGTTAATCATTGTCTGTATTCCTCAAATTAGCTCCACCTCATAACTTAAAACAAAAAAATGAGGATTTTATGAGGAAAACACTTGCACTGGAAATTTATGTTTAAGGTGATGCTTTTAATAGCGTTGCTAATTTAATGTATAAAAATAATTTTGCGTCATGTCAAAACCCTTCTAGAAAAGCGACATATCGCCTCTGGGCATCCAGATTCATACCCCATTTAACAACGCCCTTTTAGTTCTCAAGACAAGCAAGTTTATTACCAATTATTTCTGCCACTTCAGGAGCTTCAACGGATATTTCCCTAATTCTTCATATACCCCGGATCATACTTGACAATTTCCGAACAGCCACCAGGCAAATCCATAACTCCCGTTACCAGCCTCAAGCTGGCAACTAGCAACAAGAACTAGAGTTACTCTTGCTCTTTCAACTGTAAGGCAAAGCCCTTCTCGCAGGGTATGGTGTGAGATATCAGTTTTTGTACTAAGATTAAGATTTCCATCCTAGAACTTCAGCTACTAAACGTGAAAGTTTCAATGGATCAAAAGGTTTGGGAATTATTCCTGCAACCCCTAGTTGAGCAAATTTATTTAAGTCAACCATCTGTACCTTAGCTGTCAATAAAATTACGGGAATATTTTGAGTTAGAGGATTACTCTGCAATTTACTAAACAGCGCCAGCCCATCTATATCTGGCATCATTACATCTAAAAGAATAGCATCAGGATGCTCGGTTTCAGCTAAAGTTAAGCCTTTACTACCTGAGTGTGCTGTTAGCACTTTCCAACAACCAAGCTTTTCCAAACAAGCTTGAATAATAGTACACAGGTTTTTTTCATCATCAATTACTAAAATACATTTCGCTGACATAGCTTTACTTTTACCCTTTAAAACTTTCTAGGGTAAAAAATTTTGTTTTGAACAATAGCATAAAATAATTACATAATTACTAGTGATAATACTGTTATATTACTTTCTCTTTTAGTCTGATCCTTTCTAAGCGATTAAGTATACGGACGATTAATTCTGACTCTACAAATGGTTTTTTTACATAGTCATCAGCTCCTGCTGCATAAACTTTATGCACAATTTCTGTATCAGAATGTACGGACAAGAACAAAACACTTAACTGGTTCCAACGAGGATCGTTGCGTACAGCTTGGCATAGTTCAATACCGCTAAAATCAGGCATTTCGATATCTAAAATCAGCAAATCTGGTACAGTATATTCTAATACATCCCAGAATCTTTGAGAATCTTGTAATGTAGTTAGTTGTATTCCCCAAGGTGACAGCAATGCAGTTACACGATTAAGCACTAAGGAGTCATCATCTACAACCAGGATTTTGGCTTCAGCCATATGGTGCTGTTTCAGTGCTGTTTTGACAACGGAAATAACCTCGCTAGCAGACATAGTTTTACTTAAAAAGCCACAGGCACCAAGACTTACAGCTTCTACTCGTTTAGACAATTGATTGCAGCTAGTGAAAACTAAGACAGGAATGTCAGGCTGACTCTGATTCAGTTCTGCTAAGAGCTTTAAACCATTCTCCTGTGGATCACTAAAGGAGAGATCTAATAAAATGACATCAGGAGAGTATATAACAAGTATACTTCTTGCCGTTTTCAGATTTGCTGCAATCTCTACTTGAAAGCCGTGAGTTTTTGCCTCTAGTTCAACTCGTTCAGTTAATATAGCATCGTCATCAATTATTAGTAACCACCCAGAAGAAACTCTAGAAAGAGAACTAGCAGTAGGCATCAAGGATTGCTGACGCACTATTTTTTTCAGTGATTTAATTAATTCCCCTAATTGCAAGGTTACATTTTGCTTCGGAGTAGTTTGACTTTCCTCCAGCAATCTTTCAATTTCCCTTGCTATTTTTGAACCTTCCAAAAGACTGTAGCATCCCAACGAACCTGCTAAACGATGGGCTTGTGCTGTTGCTTGCTTGAGCAAAGAAAGATTTGGTGTTGCATCTGATAAGTGGGCTTGTACCTGCTCAAATAATTTAATCTGTTCCCCTAGAGTTTGTTTAAACTCTTCCCACATATTTGCCACCACAGCCATCACTTTTGCTTCGGCTTGCTGCTTTTGTGTCAACTCAGTTCCTCTACTGGGATCTAAAACCCCATCTTCTAGAAGTTGTAAGTTGGAGTTGGGATAATAGTCCCCCTCCCAAACCCCTTTTTCTTCCGCAGTTCTTCCACTTAGGGAAATCCTTAGATTATACTGTTCTCTATTTCTTTTTCCCCGTTGCCTTTTAATTGATTTATCCTGTTCTTCTTTGAGGCGATAACCCAATCCATAAACTGTTTCTATCAAATCTACATTCATCCCAGCTACTTTTAATTTTTGCCGCAAACCTTTAATTTGGGTTGTCACAGCTTCCTCACTAGGAAATTCTAGAGAAGACCATATTTTATCTAGCAAAGCTCTTCTACTATATATTCTCTGAGGGCTACGGAGAAAAAGTTCTAGTAAACCATATTCTTTCGGAGTAAGATGTAGATGTTTGTCAGTATAAGTAACTTCTTTAGTATTTGTATTAAGCTGTAAATTTTCCCAAATTAATACTGTTGGTAAAATTTCTTTTCCTCTACGCAATAAAGCTTTTATTCGTGCAATTAACTCTAATAAATCAAAGGGTTTAGCAACATAATCGTCTGCACCAGCCTCTAATCCCATGACACGCATACTAGTGCTATCCTTGCCCGTCAATATTAAAATTGGCATTTGATAGCCTGCAAAACGAATTTGGCGACAAAGGGTGATTCCATCTAATCCTAGAAGCGAAACATCCAATAAAAGCAGATCGTAATCAACTTTTTTTGCTAACTCTAACCCGATTTGACCATCATTTATAGTCTCAACTTGATAGTTATAATTTGTAAGTGCTGCTACAACTATTGAAGTTGTAAATTCATCATCTTCTATCAAAAGAATTTTCATGGAAATTCTCTTTCTGTATTTAGATTACAGAAACTAACAGAAATTATATTCTTGCTTATTGTCTAAATAAAAACTAGATTATGCAAACCAATCTAAAATATGACAAATTCATTCGATTTGCTCTGGAAAGTTTATTTTTTTAGTTCTTCAGAATTGATTCTTTGTACGTAATGTTATACCAAATTATCAATAATGTCATTGACTAGTAGCAAATAACTCAAAACTATGCTCATCCGTACTAGTACGATGAGTCTGAAATTATAAAATTTCTCTTTAAAAGATTATTTATAAAGTAAACATTAAATTGTAATAACGCACCAATAAATACGGTACGTTACGGCTAATCTGACTCTCTTAAACGCTCAAACCTTTAACATAAGCCGTAACGCACCCTACTTACTTTATAAATAGTCTCTAAATAAATTTTTGAACGATAGCAATCATCTAATGCAAGCAGATTGAACAACCAATTTCAATTGTTTACAAGTTTCAGAAATGCTTTTTGATTATATTACTTAAAAGTGGGGGTGGAGGGACTTGAACCCTCACGACCTTTTACGGTCAACGGATTTTCATTCTCCTGCGGCTTTCGCCACTGCCTGATAGCTTCTACTATCTTAGACTTTGAGAATTGGACTCTCCCTTTACCCTCGACTTTACGTTAGGGTAGCTCCCGTCAAGTCTCTGCACCTTCCGAACTAGCCTTTTGTTAGTAATCATTTGTAAGCTACAAATGACTAATGACAAGTGACGAGTTTAGCTTGGCTCAGGATTGCCTTGTCTGTTACCAGATTTAGGTTTCCCTGAATTTGAGAGCTTACACTCAAAGGATTTCTCCTTTAAGGCTCAATTACTTAAGTCCGTAGCGTCTACCATTCCGCCACACCCCCAGATTTGTTTGGGAGTCACTTTTTAGTTGGTGAGGCATTAAATACCTCCTCGATCTATTGCAACATCATTTGTGTCATTTGCCAACTAGTAACTATAAAAAATTTTTCTGGATAACCGAACTTTTTTAAAAAAAGGCAGAAAATTCTCCTGAGCCGACTTGATAATTGGATAGTCAGGAGCAAAAGCAATCAACGGTACTTTCCTGGTGGCAAGCTTTCAGCCTATGATGGAAAGGAAGATGCACCCGTTGGTTATTGCTGAATTAAACTCATGATGGAATCTATGATGGTACCGCTCCTGTACCTGATTTTGGCTGGAGCTTATCTGTTAGTCATACCTGTGGCTGTGCTGTTCTATCTAAATAAACGTTGGTATGTGGCTAGCTCCATAGAGCGTGCATTTATGTACTTTTTGATATTTTTCTTCTTTCCAGGTTTATTAGTTTTGTCACCGTTTGTGAATCTTCGACCCAAGCGGCGGCAAATTGAAGCTTAAATTAACAATGGTAGGTCATAAGACTTATGCGACGCATTGACGCTATTGGAATTGGCTTAGGCGTTTTTATAGCAGGTGGCTTGGTGTATTTACTTCTGCAACTGGCAGGCTTAGATAGTTTGAATGCTGGGATCTGGAGTCAAGCCTTGCTAGTCGGTGGATTAGTTGGCTGGTTGCTGACATATCTTTTCCGTGCAGTTAGTCATAATATGACCTACCATCAGCAACGCGAACAATATGAGGAAGCCTACTTGCAAAAGCGCTTAGAAGAACTTTCCCCAGAAGAATTAGCGGAAATTCAAGCCGAAATAGAACAGGAAGAACAACATAAGGTGTAAATTGGTTATTTGTCATTTGTCCTTTGCTCATGACTAATGACAAATGACTGATGACTAATTACTAATAACTAATTACTAATGACTGCGATTTCCGATTGCTTTGAAAACCTGGCACGTAACCGAGAGTGCGCCTTAATCCCCTTTATTACTGCTGGCGATCCAGATATAGAAACTACAGTAGAAGCCTTACGAGTTTTGGATCGCAGTGGTGCGGATATAATTGAGCTTGGTGTTCCCTATTCTGATCCTCTTGCTGATGGGCCTGTTATTCAAGCTGCTGCTACTCGCGCTTTGCAAAGGGGAACAACTTTAGATCAAGTGCTAGAAATGCTGAAAGACACCTCTTCTAGCTTGCGAGTTTCCTCCGAAAAGGCTGCGCCAACGCCAATTATTCTGTTTACTTACTATAACCCCATTCTCAACCGTGGTATCGATACGTTTCTCCAGCAAGTTGCTAATGCTGGCGTAGCTGGCTTAGTCGTGCCAGATTTACCTTTAGAAGAAGCTGCAACCTTGCTCAAACCTGCTGCTGAAATTGGCATTGATGTCACTTTGTTGATAGCTCCCACTAGTTCCACCGAACGGATCGAAGCAATTGCTCGCGCCTCCCAAGGTTTTATTTATTTAGTCAGTGTGACTGGTGTTACAGGGATGCGATCGCAAGTTGAAACACGAGTATCTAATTTACTAAAAGAAATACGTAATCATACTAATAAACCAATTGGTGTAGGTTTTGGAATTTCTCAAGCAGAACAAGCTCGTCAGGTGAAAGAGTGGGGAGCGGATGCTGCAATTGTTGGCAGTGCTTTTGTAAAACGCTTGGCTGAAGGTACTCCACAGCAAGGTTTAAAGGCGATCGCCGAATTTTGTCAAACACTCAAAAGCGCGCTTGCTAACCCGTAAGCACAAGCAAATAGCAATTTAAACGAGACAAACTGGGAAGGTAGATTAAAATGTTTAATAATCAAAGTTTTTTTACCTTCCTTTGTAGACATTTTCAAAAATATAGTTTTGAATATATAAAGCAGATATCAAGCGGTAAAAAAGTAGGTTTTACCGCTTATCCGGATTTGGGTGTTATTTAAAGTACAGTACTTTTAGGATGTAAATTTTATGATTATGAGTGTTAAAGTATATCGGTCACAAGCGATCGTGGTGGCTTCGCTATATAGAGGTAAAGGCAATGAGTGAGAGTATGGCGTTCATCGGCGGTGTCGCCGTGGCGGGGCTAGCAGCTATTTTGTTGTTAAAGGGAACTGGAAATCCTCTGCAACAGCCAAATATTGCAGTTGCTCCACAATTGCCAACCACTATGATGCCTGGAGTTATACAGCAGCCACCGACATACAATCCTTACGCACCACAACCTGTTGCTCCAACACCTACAACTCCTAACCCTGATGAGCGTTTGGCAATGGAACGTCTCAAAATGGAAAATGAAGGGCTAAAAAAGGAAAACGAGCAACTCAAAAGTCAAATGCAACAGTTCCAAGCTCAACTCCAACAAGCTTATAACTATCAGTTGCAATTAAATGCACAGCAAAACCAAAATGCAGCGTCACGAATGCAGCAATCCGAAAACCCCTGGTGGTCTTCACCTATAGTATGGGCAGTGGGAGGTATGTCTTTAACTATCGGCGGAGGTATTGTTGTTGCTGGGGTAATATCTTTGTTCTCTCCTAAACAGCGTCATACTCGTACCGTTCAAGTTATTCATCCGTACAATGGTTCTGGCACACCGTTAGTTCCAGTGCGTCGAGCTGAGTTTTTACCACCTCACACTGAAGTAAGGCGAGTTAATGCGCCAGAATACGAGGACACATACTAAGTAGTTTGAAACACAACAAAGCACCTCTTAGTAAAAAAGCTTTCCGAAAACACAGACGTGCGAAAATTAGTTTTCTCATGCTTATTTTTCATGTTTTTTAATAGTAAAAAATATTTAGACACTTAATTAATACTTATTAAGAAGCCCTTCATCATTAAATACACAGTTAGTCTAGTAGAGCGCGTTAAAGCAGAGCGAACGTACCCCATGATTGTGGTGGGTTATGGATATGGATAGTTCTCATTCTCTTATACTTCTAAACCCTTGCATAGCCGTCATACATCTTACTTAACTTACTCTTACAGTCATTTTCAGATGAATAGACCAGACAATACTGTAAGAGCGGGTTTTGTCTCAATCTCTAGCTCAAACCGAAAGAATATCTGCTAAACCTGCCCCGACAAAAAATTGTGGTTCAAATAAATAAAATTTGCTTTAAATTAATCACTAAATGTTTTATTATCTTCA
Source organism: Chlorogloeopsis sp. ULAP02 (assembly GCF_038404745.2). NCBI lineage: Bacteria > Bacillati > Cyanobacteriota > Cyanophyceae > Nostocales > Chlorogloeopsidaceae > Chlorogloeopsis > Chlorogloeopsis sp. ULAP02. The sequence goes on from NZ_JAYKTT020000054.1 coordinate 43,588, forward strand.
CTGTTTAGTTGATTCAGTAGTAGAAAGCTTGTCTTTAGAATTATTATTTGGCTTGGTGATTTGAGGAAGCTTTTGTTTAGCTATATTTTCGGCAGCTTGTTTAAATAACGGTTCTATTTTGTTTCGCCAGTATTGAATATTTGGTAAATTTTCGGGTTTGTCTTTGTAAGCCAAAACTTTATCCCATTGACCACTATCTAATGCTTTATTAATCTCATTGAAGAAAGCTTCTGACTTTGCCCAATCTTGTTGCCATTGGTTTAACATTTCAGTCGTTTGTTTCAAGCCAGAGGCATTTTCGGGAATAGATTTCACCAGTTCAACTGCACCTTGTAAATCTCCAGATTCATACTTCTTTCTTGCTTTTTCTACAGTCTTGGTAGATGTTTTTTCCTGTGATTTCTCCAACTCTAATTGTGGAGATAAAGAAGATGGATCTAATGTTTCTGGAGACGAAGTTTTGCTATCCACAACAGATTTTGCTGGGGGAGTTGAAAGAGAACCAATCAAGTCAACATCGTTTACAGTTTTCACAGCAATGCCTTTATCTCGCAGACAAGTAACCCATCCATCTTTATTTTTGATATGAACTTGTTCTATCCAAGCTCGTTGTGAGTCAACTTTCACTTCTACCCAACCGCGTTTTGTCCGTCTTCCTGTTACTTCTAGCTTCTTGCCTTTGTTAACTTTTTGCATAATGTTATCACTTGTGATCGCACTCGGCTCTGAGCGGATATTTGCTTGCTTGGCTCCAACTACAGCTAAACAAGTGGGTGCTGTAATGATGTCATTACCTTCTGTCATGTTCGCAGCAAAATTTTGTGCATTCTTAACTACCAACGGCGCAACAGCAGCAGCACTACCTGCCAAAAATACTAGAACAAATAGCTGCAATAAGTCAGGGCTGTTAGAACTCTTGGAAACAGAAGTAAGTGGCTTGGTGGCTATTTCTGGCGATGCTGGAGATGCATTATTTGCTGGTGCAAGGGCGATCGTTTTCTGTTGAGATTGGCGTGACGGGAAAGCAGTTGCCCCATAGCTGAGATTTTTGCGATATTCTCCAGCTTGAGAGCGGATATCAATTGCCTGCAACGCTTCCAATGCTTCCTTAGCGCTTTGATAACGATCTTTAAAGTGATAGCGTACCATTTTACTCAATATCGCCGCCAAATCTCGGCTAATGGGTACTAAGTGCTGCCAGAGAATTTCGCCTGTTTGGGGATCTTCTTGCATTTCTACTGGCGCTACTCCTGTTAGCGCTTGAATGGCAATAATACCCAAAGCGTAGATATCACTATTGGGGCGGGGTTTGCCTTGCCCTTGTTCTGTCGGCATATAACCGGGAGTGCCAATAGCTACCGTAGCAGAGAAGTACCCGGCAGCATTGATAATTGATGTTTGGGTTGCGTATTCGGAGGGTGTACGCAATTTTTTCACCGCTCCAAAGTCTAATAAGACTAATTTCTTGTCTGAGGCACGACGGATAATATTGTCTGGCTTGATGTCGCGGTGAATTACACCATGACTGTGAACAAAATCTAAGATATTTAAAATTTCTGTTAATAAATCTATGACTTCCCCTTCAGTCCAGTTTTCACTAGACATCATTTCATCACTAAGGGAATGTCCTTCAATAAATTCCTGTACCAAGTAGAATTCTTGATTCTCGTCAAAGTAAGCCAACAGCCGAGGTATTTGATCGTGGTTACCCAATTTTTCTAAAGTTTCGGCTTCGCTTTCAAATAGGCGTTTAGCTGTATCAAACAATGAGGGAGCGGCGCTAATTGGCTTAAGGTGCTTAACTACGCAGATCGGATTACCCGGCCGTTTTGTATCCTGGGCAATATATGTTTCACCAAATCCTCCTGTTGCTAGGACTTGCATGACTTGGTATCGATGGTCTAGTAACTTGCCAATCATATTCCCTCCCCAGTATTAACATCCATTTTCTCAGGATGGTAATAAATATCTCCAAAATTTCCTCGATAAAATCCGTTATCTTGAGAAAAGATTTGGATGTAAAATGCAATTTTTTAGTCAAAAAACATTGTTAATTTTGATTTCAATATCATTTTTTAGTAACCATGCCACCTAAAATAACAAATTCAGTCGCGTGGCGGCAGGCTGAACTCCTCATGCAACCTGCTTTCATTCGCGTTGTGGATAATATTCGCAAATTGCTTGATGTATCTGCTTGGAAGGGAACTTACCAGGATGTACTGATTTGGCCCCCAAATACCAGCGATGAGACAAAAGCAGTTGTGACAAGACTTTTACAAGATCTAGAAGCCGCAACTCCTGAGAAAGCACTTGAAATTAGAGAGACTCTCGCCCGTCTACCAATGCCCCATCCAGGATATCATCTGTGTTTGCAGCGTCAAGAGCAGCAAGTAAGTGTGGATTTGTGGGAATTGTGTTACCGGGTATGTTTTGTTGATTACAATTCCTTGAGTGATGAACCAGTTGATATTGATACTAGTCTAATCGATGAAACGGGTGATGTGGATTGGAATGCTTTGGAAGCTAAAACGAAAGGGTTAGTCGAACAAGTGTTTGCAAGTTTACCTCCAGAATAACTTTATCTCTAGCCCCTTTCCCCAAATGGAGAGGGGAATTTTTGATCAACGACTAAGAATATATAGACGCGAAAGTGTTTTTGCACAGGCTAATACTCTACCCGCTGGCAAATGAGAAGCCCTACTGCTTACTTGTGAAAACAGAGTCAGTTTTTTAATGATGGCTCTATTGCAGAAGTAAGAGGATTCTAAAAATCTAGTTTTCAACTTCAAAATAGGAAATAGGGAATAGAGGTTTTCATAATTTCGTTACGGGAATAATTATATGAGTTTATGTCTTCTGAATACTTTTGTGATTAAATTCCTTACTTGTATGCAGAGTGCTCTGGGGGGTTACTCTCACAATATTTAAAAAATGATAACTTAGCACAAGTTTCTAAAACTTATTTTAAAGAAAAGTTTAACTTTTAGTTAAATTGGGATTTTGAGTATAGTATTCTGGAACGCAAACTATTTTAGTGAACAGAAAGTATAATTTAATAGGGCAGTAATATTTAATTTATTTCTAATTATAACTGTTTTAGGCAAATTAAATACTCTAACATCCAATAAGTTTAGCAGCGATTTTTTTATATTTTTGCAAGAATTGTTGACTTTTAACCTAAATATACATAGGTAAAAATGACAGCGCAATTACTTAAAATTCAGCAACAATTGTCATTCCATAAAGGACAAAGAATCTTATTAATAGAAGATAATGATATCAATAGAATGTTACTCAGTGATTATCTGAATCACTTTAGATATAAAGTTCAGAGTTTGGCAGGAGGATCTGATTTTATTTCTACTATCAAAAAGTTTCAACCAGATTTGATTTTATTAGATTTAAAACTACCTGATATTGATGGTTATTCTTTACTAGAAAGAATACAGCAAGAAGCAGATATATCCCATATACCGATTTTTATCGTTTCGGCATTTGCTTTTAAAGAAGATAGGGAACGAGCAATCAAACTGGGTGCTCGTCGTTACTTTGTTAAACCTGTAAACTTGATTGAGTTGATTTTGGCAATTCAAGAAGAATTAGCTTGTAAGCTTTTCCAGTGAAATTGGCAATATAGAAAAATATACAATCAATAAAATTTCATAGTAATTTTACTTAAAATAAATATATTCTCATCTTGCACTAGTTCCAATAGCCTTCAAAACCCTCGTTACCAAGTTCAACCTGATCACGAGAACTTCAATAAAATTTCATAGTAATTTTACTTAAAATAAATATAGGTAAATTATAAAGTTGCCAAACTTTGGTTGTGACAACATCAGCTCAAACACTACCACTAATTAAAGAACCAGAACGTCTAGAAAGTCGTTTAGCCGAAATTCCACCAGAACCTGGAGTTTATATGATGCGAGACGGAAGCGATCGCATTATATATATAGGTAAATCTCGGAAGTTGCGATCGCGTGTTCGTTCTTATTTTCGAGAATCACAAAAACTCAGCGAACGTATCGCCATAATGGTAAGGCAGGTGACAGAGATTGAATTCATTGTCACCGATACTGAAACGGAAGCTCTAGCGTTAGAAGCTAATCTGATCAAGCAGCACCAACCGTATTTCAACGTGTTGCTGAAGGATGATAAAAAATATCCTTATGTTTGTATTACTTGGTCAGAAGATTATCCCCGTATCTATATTACCCGTAAGCGTCAATTAGGTAAAGAAAAGGACAAATATTACGGGCCTTATACTGATTCTCACTTACTGCGGGAGATATTGCGCTTGTGTAAGCGGATATTTCCTCTGCGACAGCGCCCTCAACCACTATTTAAAGACCGTCCCTGCTTAAATTACGATATAGGACGTTGTCCTGGTGTGTGTCAGTTGCTAATTTCCCCAGAAGAATACCGCAAAACTGTGCAAAAAGTGGCGATGGTATTCCAAGGGCGAAGCAGCGAACTGATTGACATCCTGACAGAACAAATGCACAAGCAAGCAGAGGCACTTAACTTTGAGGCGGCAGCACGGATTCGCGATCAAATTGCAGGGCTAAAGTCTCTCAATGCCGATCAAAAAGTTTCCCTACCAGATGATACGGTTTCTCGTGATGCGATCGCTTTAGCAGCGGATGCACAACACGCCTGCATTCAATTATTTCAAATTCGTGCCGGACAATTGGTGGGTAGACTTGCATATGTTGCGGAAGTACCCCCCCTTTCATCCCCCCCGCAAGCGGGGGGCAGTGAGGGAGGGTTGATGGGAGCCATCTTACAACGCGTGTTGGAGGAACACTACCAAACTGCCGATGCGGTGGAGATTCCTACGGAAATTTTGGTGCAGCATGAATTGCCAGATACAGAGATATTGGCGGATGTGCTGACACAGCGCAAAGCCAGAAAAGTGACGATTGTCGCTCCTCAGCGACAAACCAAGGCAGAATTGATAGAAATGGTAGAGCGAAACGCTCAATATGAATTGCAAAGAATGCAAAAATTGGGCGATCGCAACCAACAAGCGATGCAAGATTTAGCTGCCATCCTTGATTTGCCCGACTTACCTCATCGCATTGAGGGCTATGATATATCTCACATTCAAGGCTCGAATGCTGTAGCTTCTCAAGTTGTGTTTATCGACGGAATCAGTGCCAAGCAACACTATCGCCATTACAAAATCAAAAATCCCACAGTTACAACCGGACATTCGGATGATTTTGCCAGTCTGGCTGAAGTTATCTGTCGTCGCTTTCGCAAGTATACCGAAGATCCGCAATTGTCACGAATTGGGAATCCTGACTGGCCTGATCTAATTATGATTGATGGTGGTAAAGGTCAGTTATCAGCAGTTGTAGCAGTTTTACAAGATATGAATTTATTGGAAGACTTGCGTGTGATTAGTCTGGCAAAACGGCGAGAAGAAATTTTTCTACCAGGAGAATCGGAACCGCTGCCAACAGAGTCAGAACAACCAGGTGTACAACTACTGCGGAGATTGCGAGATGAAGCGCATCGATTTGCTGTCAGTTTTCATCGCCAGCAACGCAGCGATAAATTGAAGCGATCGCGTTTAGATGAAATTCCCGGTTTGGGGCATTATCGCCAAAAACAGCTTTTGGGGCATTTCCGCTCAGTTGATTATATTCGCCAAGCTACACCTGCACAAATAGCTGAAGTTCCAGGAATTGGCTCGCGTTTGGCTCAGGAAATTTATGACTATTTTCATCCCGCTTAAAGTAGATAGGTAAAATGCTAAGGCTTATTAAATGCTGATAAGCAGGAGAAAAGAAATGATGGGTAATTGATAAGCGGGAAAAACCCATTACCTAATTACCCATTACCCATTACCCATTACCCATTACTAATCATTAGATTAGCAAATATGGCTGAAGCTATTCATCTGTTGATTGGAAGTTTTTCTTAAATTTTATCTCTAAACATTAATGATTTTTTTGCAGTAGCAAAAAAATCATTTCGACTTAGAATTAATATTTTTTTACTCGAACTTCTAATTTGTTATGTATTTACTAATTTAATAATAACGCTATTTTTGAACTACATTTTAGACAAAATTCTAATTTCCATTCTTTTTGCGCCTAGCTTTAAAAATTGTAACTTAATATACAAAATTTGCAAGAATTTTGCAAAAGAATATTTTTGCACTGGAATTACCCTCAATCTTGTGATGAAGTAGGGTGCCATTAGAGCCTAAAGTTAACCAAATATGATTTGCCCAAGTCTTGCTAAAAGCTACTGCTGCTTTTATTAGCAAAAATAAACAAAAGGGACTAAAGTTAGTATAGTCTCAAGCTTATCTTAGTAGGGATCGCAGAAACCATAAGTCAATACAGCATAAACAAGATGCTTTTATATCCAAAGCTAGATGGTTATATAGATAAAGTTTAAGATAATCAAAAGAATTATAGGTTGTTAAGTTTTTCCAGGCTAAATTGATTTACTGGCTAATATAATATTGATTTTTGTTAAGTATGAGAAATTAAAAGTTAGCTAGTTTCATTAGCCTGCTTATTGTTTCAAGCAAAACTAATCATGATATCCAGGGATTTAAAAATGCAGATAGTACAAAGTATTTACTGCCCCAATTGCGGTAGTAAAGGAGAAAGATATTATATTTCTGATAGACAATTAACAAGAACTCAATGCCAAAGTTGCGACTACTTAATGGTATGTTGCACCCTTACTGGTAAAGTTATTGAAGCTTATGCCCCTGGAATTTATGCACGTTGATAATTAGGTTAATGGATAGTGGTTAACAACTACCTACTATCTATTAACTACTAACTACTGTACGGACGGATTTCGTTGATTATCTTTCGGCTAAAACCGATGATTTATCTTCTAAACCCGCATAGCAGTCGTTACAACCGGGGGAACCCGACGCCAGGTGACGCCAGGTGCTACAACGCGGGAAACCCGCAAGGGCGCACTGGCTCCTTAACGCGCTGCCTCCCCTACTAACTACTGCTTACTTGCTCGTAGTTGTCCGCAAGCAGCATCTGCTTCTAAACCACGAGAGTAGCGTACGCTCACAGCAATATGATGCTGTTTGAGAACTTTGACAAAAGCTTGAATGCGACTAGAAGTCGGGCGTTTGTAGTCTACTTCAGAGATAGGATTATATGGTATTAAATTAACATGACTTTGAAATCGCCGTAGTCTTTGTGCCAACTCTGTAGCATGCTCTGGTAAGTCGTTAACATCCGCAAGCAGTACATATTCAAAAGTTACACGACGTCCCGTAATTTCCACATATTCACGGCATTCAGCTAGCAAATCTTCAATTTGATAGGTACGGGCGCTAGGGATGAGTTTTTCTCGTAGTGCTTGGTTGGGAGCGTGGAGACTGACTGCGAGGGTAACTTGTAGTTGATGTTGGGCAAATTTACGAATGCGATCGCCTATCCCCACTGTAGAGACAGTCATGCAGCGCTGTCCAATACCCACATCTTGATTGAGAGATTTAATCGCTCCTAAAACATGATCTGAATTTAATAGCGGTTCACCCATACCCATAAATACGATATGACTCACCCGCTGCTGAAAATCTTCCTGAACAGTTAATACCTGATCGACAATTTCGTGCCGTGCCAAATTACGTTTATAGCCACCTTTTCCAGTTGCACAGAAATCACATCCCATCGGACAACCAACTTGAGTCGAAACGCAAACTGTCAACCGTTCCAGAGATTTTGGATTTTGGATTTTGGATTTTGCAGCCACTGTGTTGCGGAGGTTCGCTCCGTTGTCGCAAGTGGCGTGATTTGGGAAGTTCTCCGTGTCCCCGCGTCCCCGCGTCTCCGACTCTCCCCCTCTTCGATCAGTGGGGATACCGACTGTTTCGATAATATATCCGTCTGCTAGTTGCAAAAGATACTTGACAGTACCATCGGGAGCAACAGAGCGATAGTGAATAGTAGAGCGTCCAATGGAAATTTCTGCAACTTCTGCCCGCCATTGTTTGGGAAAGACAGAAATATCAGCAAGCGATCGCACGCCTTTGTGATAAATCCATTCGTGTAGCTGCTTTCCTCTGTAGGCAGGTTGTCCTTTTTGTTGTACCCAAGCGGTTAACTCGGCAAGCGAAGCACCCAGCAAGGGAGGAGTTAATTCTCCTGATGCTGGATCTAATTTTTTTTTGGTAGGAGAGTCAACCCCAGGAAAAAGAGGCGTAGCAGACATAAAAAGTCACAAATTCACGGTGGCATATCTATCCTATAACCTCTTGCCGAATCTTGCTTTGACCTAGAGCGATCGCCTATTTCTCTCTAAAAAATTTAGAATTTACGCACGAGCTACGGAACAATAAAACCACAGAGGCACAGAGGAAGAGGAATAATAGTTAGAGAGGTATTTCCTCAATTTGAAAACTCATCATTATAAACTTATGTTAAGTTTTATTTTGGTTTGCACTCATGATTTCTCGCCGCAATTTTTTGAGCATATTATTCGTTAGTTGTTTTGCTCTGATCGGTTGGTTGAATTTTGCCCCAACAGCTCATGCCTTAGGTGGTAAACTGCCGCCTATTAATCAACCTGCACCCCTATTTACTTTGCCGACAAACTCTGGTGATGGTGAAATTTCTCTTTCTAATTTGCGTGGTAAGTGGGTAGTTCTGTACTTTTATCCAAAAGATTTCACTCCTGGTTGCACAATAGAAGCACGTCGTTTTCAGCAAGACTTACCCAAATATCTAGAAAAAAATACTCAAATTATTGGTGTGAGCGCGGATGATGTTAGTTCCCACACCGAATTTTGTGATTCAGAGGGTTTAGTATTCCCCCTATTAGCAGATACAACTGGTGCAGTGAGTAAAGCCTACGGTTCTTGGATGAGTTTTGTCTCGATGCGTCACACATTTATCATCGATCCGCAGGGTGTTCTGCGCGAGACTTTTGTCAAAGTCAATCCAGCTATCCACAGTCAAGAAGTCTTATCTCGGTTAGAGAAATTGCAAAAAACTACTGCTAAGGGTATGGGGGTATAGGGATATATGGGAGTAGGGGATAATGCTTCCCTTACACCTTCACACCCTTAAAACCTCTTTAGTCACTAGTAATGAGTAATTAGTCTTAAACTCATAATATAAATGGGCAGAATTAGAAAAAATTGATTACTAGTAAATAAAAGCTGATAGCTCCTTGGCGAGGCGTACTATGAATGTTGAACGCGAAGTAAACTTTCAAAATCCAACAGAAGAATTTGAATTTGCTCAACCACCTACTCCTCCTAAACCACTAGAATTGCTAAGAGATACTGAGGCTTTACTGCGTCGTCCAACAGTCGCAACACTGGTACCACTTTTACCGCCAAAGCTAGGAAAAAACTTGCAAGCTGCTTCTTCTGTTGCCGAAGATTCTTTAAAAGAGTTAGCCGAAATTGAACTAGAGAAAATTAGCGACTGGGAACTGCGAACTGCACGTATCCGTGTGGGATTAAGCTTTGTTGGTTTTGGAGCACTGATGATAGTTGTACTGTTACTTTATCTCACCACTTTGCATCCCCAACTCAGTTCAGTTCAACAAATTGGTTTATATTGGTATCAATATGTTTGGTTTGTGTGTTTGGGCGTAGCGGGAATGTTTATTCTCGGACGAGAAGCAATGCGTCCTACTGAAAAGCCTCAAAAATTCAAGAAACGCTGAGTATGAATAATATCAACCACAACCATTTAATTGTTGAACCTGGTTCTAAAATTTTATTAAAAGATTATGATCCTAAATATACGGGTAATTTCCAAAGTAAGGTTGATGCACAAGGCAAATTAGAAGCAGGCGTTCAGCAACTAAGAAAATATCAAGACGTTCTGTATGCTCAAAATACTTATGCTTTGTTAATTATATTTCAGGCAATGGATGCCGCTGGTAAAGATAGTACGATTAAGCATGTGATGTCTGGTGTCAATCCACAAGGCTGTCAGGTATTTAGCTTTAAAGCACCAAGTGCAGAAGAGTTAGATCATGATTATTTGTGGCGATCAGCCAAATCATTGCCAGAAAGAGGACGTATTGGCATTTTCAATCGTTCATACTATGAAGAAGTTTTAATAGTTCGTGTTCATCCAGAACTCCTACAAAAGCAACAATTGCCTGAATCCCTCAAGGCAAACCATATTTGGCAGCAACGATTTGAGGAAATTAACAATTTTGAAAAATATCTAGTAAATAATGGCATTATAGTTATTAAATTTTTTCTAAATGTTTCTAAAACAGAACAAAAAAAACGTTTTTTAGACAGAATTGAATTGCCAGAAAAAAATTGGAAGTTTTCAATTAATGATGTTCAAGAACGTGCTCACTGGGATGATTATATGAAAGTTTATGAAGATGTTTTCAATCATACCAGCACAGATTGGGCGCCTTGGTATATTATTCCTGCCGATCGCAAATGGTTTATGCGTCTTGCTGTATCTGAAATTATCTGCTCGAAATTAAAAGAACTTAATCTAAAATATCCAATTGTCAGCGATGAACATAAACAGCAACTTTTACAGGCAAAAGCAATATTAGAACGAGAAGATTAGCTATAGAGTGAGAAAAAGATAAAAATTTTAAAATTCACCTCCATTGTGATAGTGATATTATGCCTATTAATTAACCCAAATACTGCCAATCCAAATAGAATACTGCTTTTTAACCATAAGTACTCATCCTGAAGCTAAATCAAAAGAGCTTCTTGTTCACTAGGGTAAGCAAAAAGAAGTAATCAGCTGGATTGAACATTGTTTATTCAAGGCTATACAGAAATCCATACTTGACCGCAAGTTATGTATGGCTAATTTTGAAAGCCAAGCTTAATCTCATCAAATCCTCACAAGTTCCTCAGGTTTATAACTTAATCTCATGAGTATTGCCCAAAAAGAGGTGGCAAGTATGGAAGCAAGTAAACTTGCAAAATTCCTAAGTTTTTTGCAAGAAGATTTAGCGATTCCAGCAGATGATCTGCAATTAGCATTGCGGCATCCTGAGCAAAATCCGAATTTGTTACCAATAATTCTGTGGCAATATGGGTTGGTAACTTTGAACCAGCTAGATTTGATTTTTGACTGGTTGCAGGGGAATGGTTGAGGTTAAGCCACAATGAAAACAAAAAAACGTCTTGGTATTCTTACCAGTGGCGGCGACTGTCCCGGATTGAACACTGCAATTAGAGCAGTTGTCAGCCATGCCACCCTGACTCATGATTGGGAGGTGGTGGGTATTCCCTACGCCACGACGGGACTTTTGGAAGGAAAAACAGTTCCTCTGTCTATGCATGGCTTAGATTTACACGGTATCGATCCTTTACTGTGTATAGGCGGAACGATTCTCGGCAGCATTAATAAAGGAGATACTCTTGCTCGTATTAATGAGATTTTAGCTGGTTATCAGGCTTTAGAATTGGATGCCTTGATTGGTATTGGTGGAGACGGTAGTTTAGCAATTCTCAAAGAGCTACAATCTAAAGGTGATTGGCAGTTCATCGCCATTCCGAAAACTATCGATCATGATGTAGCACTGACAGAAAGAGTAGTTGGATTTGATACAGCAGTTAATACAATTGTTGATGCTCTAAATCGTTTGACTTTTACTGCTGCTAGTCATGATCGCGTCATGATTGTAGAAGTAATGGGACGTACAGCCGGACACTTGGCGCTACAGGCGGGAATTGCAGGTGGAGCAGATATCATCCTAATTCCGGAAATTCCTTATTCAATTCAAGAAATTTGCCAACATTTAGCAGAATTACGCGATCGCAACTGGCGTAGATTTGCAATTATTGTCGTAGCAGAAGGCATTCGCATCGCTGAAGATTCAACTTTGCAACCAGCCTGTGAACAACCGACTTGTGGAATGGGACAGTATATCGCTGATGAAATTCGGCGTTGCAGCACTTATCCTATAGACGTTCGAGTTTCAGTATTAGGACATATCCAACGTGGTGGTATTCCCTCGGCTAGCGATCGCTTGATCGCTACAGCTTTTGGTAAAGCCGCTGTAGATTTAGTTGTTAGCGGACACACCAGTTTAATGGTATCTTGGCAGAATGGGAGAGTAGTACCAGTTTCTTTAGATTTAGTTTTAGCGAAAAGTCCTTTACTGGTAGATCCCAATAGTTTTTTAGTAGAAACTGCCCGCTGTTTGGGTATTTATGTGGGTAAATGAAGGCAGATGGCAGAGAGCAGAGGGCAGAAGGAAAGACAATAGAAGTGTTTTTTCATTCGTTTTATCTAAAATGGAGCTAGAGGCTCCAGTTCTTGTTACCAGGTTGAACCTAGTAATGAGGGTTGTGGGGCTGCTGCCTAGTGGCTGTTGGTAAGAGGAGTGCAAGAAAATTTCTTTGCGTCTTTGCGTCTCCCTGTCCCCGCGTCAGCCTCAACTCGTCAATTAAGTTACCTCACCGAACCGCAGCTTCTAGCATTCGTAGTGTGCCATTCTCGGCATCTGTTTCCACATCAACACCTACAGGTACAGTAAATTTATCCTTAATATGACCAATCATTGAACCGTACCAAGCAGGAATACCCAAGGGTTGAATGTGATCGTTTAATACTTGAACTAAAGTCAGCGATGGTTCATCACCAAGACTACAATTAGTACATTTTCCAAACACAAAACCAACGATTTGGTTAAGAATTCCCGCATTTTTTAACTGAGTGAGCATACGATCAACGCGGTAAATATCCTCGCCTATATCTTCCACAAATAAGATGCTATCCTGCCATGATGGAAGATATGAAGATCCCAGCATTGCTGATAGTACCGACAAATTACCACCAACTAATTTACCTTTAGCCTTCCCAGGAGTAATTATTTTGCGGCTAAGTTCAGTTGTGAGGGTATTTGTCATTGTCACAACTTCTGCATTAAAAAGGATACGCTGGAAGTAATCTACGGTAAACTCATTCCAAGTAGATGTAGCAACAGGGCCATGAAAAGTAATTAGCTGACTACGAGTATAAATTGCTAATAAAAGGGAAGTAATATCGCTGTAACCTATGAAAATCTTTGGATGGGAGCGAATTAGGGAATAGTTAATCAGGGGTAAAATTCGATTGCAACCCCAACCACCACGCATAGTAATAATGGCTTTTACCGAGCGATCGCTAAACATAGTATTAACATCTTTCGCACGGTTAATATCTTTACCTGCTAAATAACCGTAACTATCTAAAATATGCGCCCCTAGCTTTACCTTTAATCCTAAAGTCAATAATGCTTGTTTTGCTTTTTCAATGTCTTGTGCTTCAACTACACCACCAGGGCTAATTAATCCTACTGTGTCACCTACTTGTAAACGTGGTGGCTTAACTAATGTGTCTGAATATAATTTGCCTTGAGCAGTAAAAATAGGAATTTGAGAATAGAGAGCACCTAAACCCAAGATTTTGACAATTTTTCGGCGCTTGATAGTCATTGTAAAAATATGGTATCATTTCAGACCTGTATCCAATGATAGGAAAAAAACAGAAGGTAAAGGGTAAAAGCAACAACCTTCCCATTACTTTTACCTTCTACCTTTTACTTTTTGTGCTCTTTGAATAGGGTGTAAGGAACGGTAGATATGCAGGTTGCCTCCACCCATACCTTTAATTTTGCCTAGCCACTTAATCATCAACAGCGAGCGGCATGGGGTAGCATGAACTTCTCTACTTCTAGGGGGAAAGCACCACGAACCATCAAAAAAGAATCGCCGTCAAGTAGGTGAGGAAGTGCTTGTACATCAGCATCTAAGCGTTCCGGGCAGAAATAAATTTCAACTTCGTTAATTGGTTGCGGCACTCGTTTAAGAATAGCTTCCAAAGTACATATCTGTGTTCCTACCAAATCAAAAAGCTTGAGTTTGTTATCTTCTATCTTCATCGCCGCAATCAAATCTAAATCCTGGGCATAATACAGGGGATTGTTTCCTTCTTGGTAGCAGAATATCGCTTTCTCATTTACTATTCCCAAAATGTTAGATACAGGTTGGCGTGTTTCCAAAAGTCGGTGTAGCAATTGTATGTCATTGCGATCGCTAGTATTTAGCAACCGAAAGCCATCAATGCCACCTTTTGAATCACACTTGCTTGTAAAAATATGTTCTTCGATCCAACGAAAGCCAAAAGATTGATATAATTCGGGTTTTGCTGTAGTTAATACCAAGGTTTGATAGCGGCGATCGCAGTAGTTCAGTACCTCCTCCATCACTTCCCGGTAGTAGCCACGCCGTCGAAATTGGGGATGGGTGCATACACCGTGAATTCCCCCTACAATCACATCTTTTCCCATCAGTCGCATCGGAATCTCCAGAATCCCCACATGGGTAACAGCTAAGTTATCGTGGAAGCGGATAAACGGGGTAGAAGCATCTTCCCAAGCTGCACCCAACTTCCGAATGCGTGCTGCCGCATCCCTAACTCCGGGGAATGCAATCTCTAGTAGGTTAAACAGGCGATCGCTTAATCTCGGATCTTCAGAAAATGACTGCCGGAAGCGATACTGATTCATAGTTTCTGTACTCAACAAAAACGTAATTCTATTTTTTTATACTAGACACACTACAAAGTCATTTCCCGATCAACAGGCTAATGTTTTGAGAAATTTAGTAGGCTGTGTAGAGAAAATCTCTAGCAATCCGAAATACTTCAAGAGGTAAAAATGGCGCGTCAACGCTTAATTATCGAGATGGGGATGGGAGTAGATCAACACGGACAAGATCCAACAATAGCAGCAGCAAGGGCTGTAAGAAATGCCATTGCTAACAATGCCTTGCCTGGTGTTTGGGAAGTAGCTGGCTTAAGCGATCCAAATAACATGATCGTGGAAGTGGAAGTTGCAGTACCATACCCAGAGCAAGTACGAAATGAAGAAGTACTTGCTGTACTACCTTTTGGGCGTAAATCTTTGAATGTGAAACTTGGGGGAATGGTTGTGCAAGGAAGAGCAATTGCAGAACTTAACGATAAAAATGACGAAATGTTGATAGCTGTCGCTGCGGTGACAGTTTTGATTGAAAATGAGTGACTGAGACAGTGAGTATAAAACTCAGTCAAAAAGAGCCGATTAATTTCTAAAGTGTTTCATAGAAAAGAGTGAGCAGAAGTTAATCATGAGTAAGAAAAATATGAAAGCACAGCTAGAAAATTGGGATAATTTTTGTCGATACCATGCTAATAATGATTGGTATGGAACTTGGACAAGATACGAGCCAAACGGACAAATAATAGAGACTTTTCACTGTATTAGAAGCTTTAAAATTAGCCCCGATGGCAGTGAGATTTATCACCAAAATCACTATACATATCTAGATGGAAAAAAAGAGACAAAGACCTTTGGCCCTTATCATAAACCAATTACCAGAGCCTTATTTTTAGATAACAGTTTTTTTTGGGGTTCTACCGAAATCGAAATTGGTTCCAATTTTGGTTTTGAAACAGGTTTTAGATATGAAGATAGACGCGTGAGTGTCGCAAGTTTATATAATAGCGCTGGCAATTTAGAAAAAATTGTAGTTATCCCAGAAACTTTAACAACTTTTCCAGAACATCCAAATCCTCCATTGTCTGAAAAAGATATTCATAACAACTGGAGAGGAAGGGGCAAAACCATGACACCTGATTGGATAGTATCCTCTGCTAGGGAAACATCATGGCATAGACTAGAATCTTTTGGTACAGATTCCCTGATTTTATATTTTTCCGATGGTATTTCTATCAGTTGCCCACGAAATGTTTACCCTGGAGAAAACTTGTTTATGGTAGTAGATTGGCAAATTAATCCTCAATTGTTCCAACGCGGTATTCGTAATTATGATACTTCTGGTTTTACAAGTTTTAAATTGGAAACCTTTGAGCTTACAAACTAATGGTGAGTTGATTTAGCATTTAAAATTTACAATTTAGTGCAAGGCGATCGCACTCACTACTGCTACCATTTATTTCATCTTCATCTCCTTTGGAAGATATGAGTTAAAAAAATAGCTGCTATGCTTCAATTGTTAGGCTTATGGCGGAATAAAACGGCTAACATCAACATAAATTATGAATACTGAAAATTTATTTGCAGCCAGCGAAACTAACTACTCTCAATGTAAAGTATTGATTGTAGGAGGAGGGCCAGCAGGACTTGCTACTGCAATCATACTAGCCAAGCGTGGCTGGCAAAATATTACAGTTCTAGAAAAACGCCCAACTGCTGACTATTATGAACCAGATAAATCATTCAGTTATCAAATTGATGGACGCGGTCAAAAATTCACTGATTTTTTAGGATTAACTCAACAACTATCAACAATTAGCGTTCCAAGTACAGAATTTTATTTAACAACAATCAAACCAGATGGTAACCGTAAAACTTTTAAATTACCTATAGTAGATCCAAAACGCAAAACTGCCTATTGGCTACCAAGAAGAGCATTTCTGCTTTTGTTGTACCAAGAAATCGAACGGAATTGGCAAGACAGCATCACAGTACTTTTCAACACAAGCTGTCTCCAAATCAATAAGTTAGCTGTAAATAACGCAGAAGAAAAACTTGAGATTGTTGCCAGAGAAAATGGCAATATTGTAAAATTTGAACCCAATCTTTTGGTTGGTTGTGATGGTCTTAATTCCATTGTTCGTAATACCTTAAAAGAGTGGGATAAATCTGGCTCGGATAAATTTGAAATGAAACTTTTTCCTTCGCCCAGTTCCGGGTTGAGGTATAAAGTTCTAAGCTTACCGCCAAATTTACCTCTCGATCACAATGGCGAAGAACACGCCGTATCTACAATGGCTTATGCTATTCGTGGGGCTTTTAAAGGGCGCACGCGTTCTGTGTCTCTTGGTTTATTGCCGCTTAAAAACTCAGATGAACCTAGAACTGCAAATATCATTACATACCCAGACCACGAAATCTGGAAATTAAAAAATAGTGAGGAGTTGTACAACTTTTTAGAGCCAGCCTTCCCCCAATTGCCAATACATCAAATCGTCTCACCCCAAGAAGCAGATAGATTTGCTAAAAGTGAAGGTGGTTCTTTTCCCATTCCCCAACACTGTTGTAGTTTACACTTCTTATTAAAAACAAATCAATCTTGTGCAACTGGGATAGTACTTTTAGGAGATG
This sequence comes from Chlorogloeopsis sp. ULAP02, assembly GCF_038404745.2. NCBI lineage: Bacteria > Bacillati > Cyanobacteriota > Cyanophyceae > Nostocales > Chlorogloeopsidaceae > Chlorogloeopsis > Chlorogloeopsis sp. ULAP02. The sequence goes on from NZ_JAYKTT020000054.1 coordinate 60,688, forward strand.
CCATCCATTGCTTTCCTCCAGATATTGGACAAGGGGTGAATTCGGCATTAGAAGATGTATGTGTCCTTAACGAAGCACTATCGAGAAGTAATGATGATATTTCCCAGGCTCTGCCTTCATACGAATCTTTACGGTTACCTGACGTTAAAGCTTTGGTACGTCTTGCCCAAACTGCTTTTCCGTGGCAGTATAACCAAGATCCTCTGCGCAGAAACTTATGGAGTGTCAACTTTTTTCTCCGACTTTTACTTAGTCGGTTACTACCTTTCATATTTAGTTCTCCAGCTTTCCTTCTTATCCAGAACCAGGAACTTTCCTACCAGCAAATCTGGGCTATGGTTCAACGCACAACCCAAATCTTCTATTTACTTGGTTTAATGTTCATGATTGGATATTTAGCCGTAGTGTTGAAAGTAGCAGAGATTTAATGATTGCCTGTAGAAGTAGCAGCTATCCGTGACAAAATAAAAGCTAGTCTGAAAATTAAAGAAACTAACACGATGATAAAAGAAACAATAGAAAGCGTTGTTTCTAGCTACTTTGCTAACATTGCTGCGATGAACGCCGAAGACTGGGTGGACAATTTTGCAGAAGATGCTGTTAGTTACGATCCCGTTGGAGAGCCACCGACAAAAGTTCATGAGGGGTTTCGTGCATTTATCGGGCAGTTGCAAGCAGTCTTTGAAAAACTAGAACCCACTACAGAGCATATTTTTGTTGCAGCCAATGAAGCAGCGGTAAAGTGGACTATGCAGGGCATCAGCAAGAGTAACAAGTCAGTGAAATTTGAAGGAATCACAATCTTTGAGGTTAATGAAGCTGGAAAAATTCAAACCACTCGTGCATATTGGAATCCAGCAGCGATGGTAGCGCAACTGCGCTCTTAAGGAACTGCTGTGCAGTAAACTAGAGGCATAGGGGTGGAAGTCTCTGACAGTAAGCCTGAATCAATGACTAACCTTCACCACTCCACTAACAATGTCTCAAGAGAATAACGAAGCAATCAAAATTCAAGAAATTTACAAACTCAAACCAGTACATTTTGCTGATTTAATCAGAGCTGTACAATTGATTTTTGATCCAGCCAGGGGAATGTCTGGTATACACAGAGAAGTTGATTGGAAAGACTTTGGCATTCCCGATGATGTGGTGGAAAATCTAAAAGCTCTCGGTAAGGAATATCAATATGCATCTCCCCACATTCCTCCAGAAATTATTTGGAGTAAATTAACTCCCCAAGCGCGGATTTGGTTTCTAGAAAATAAAGAAGATTTGTGGCAGTTTGAGGAATTTTTTCCCGCTCTGGATGAAGATTAACATTTTAGTATGAACTTACCTGCACCAATTTTTGAACTCAAAAACGTCACCCAAAAATTTAATCAAGTTCCATGTCTAATTGATATCAACTTGCGAATTGAGCCTGGTGAGAGGGTTGCACTTGTTGGTTCTAGTGGTGCAGGCAAAAGTACGTTAATTAGCTTACTCAACGGTACACTACAACCTACAAAAGGGGAAGTATGGGTATTTGGCCGCAACTTGGCACGCACACATCCTAAATCACTGCGGCAAGTACAACGACAAATTGGTACAATTTATCAGCAATTTCATCTAGTAGATAATCTACGAGTAATTCATAATATCAATGCTGGCAATTTAGGACGATGGTCATTTTTGAAAGCAGCTATTTCTTTAGTTTATCCTTTAGAAGTAGAGACAGCAGCCAAAGCGTTAATACAGGTAGGAATTCCAGAAAAACTGTACGAGCGCACCGATCGCCTGTCTGGAGGAGAACGACAAAGAGTAGCGATCGCCCGCGTTTTAGTACAAAATCCCGCTGCTATTGTTGCTGATGAACCAATCTCTAGTCTTGATCCAGAACGTAGTCGGGAGATAATGAATTTGTTAAGTCATGTAAGTCAACAAACAGGCAAAACATTGCTGACTAGCATACATGCAATCGAGTATGCCCGCAGTCACTTCCAGCGAATTATTGGTTTGCGCCAAGGTAGGATTTTATTTGATGCACCCACTAAGGAAGTATCAATGAAGATGGTGGAGGAATTGTATAGAATTGAACCACAGAGGCGCTAAGAACACAGAGGAAGATTTAGAACGACAAGTGTTCTTACCATTTCCCTATCTTCTTTGGGTGTTGGTGTTGTTAGTGCTGATTATTTGGTCGTTACAAGTAGCTGGTATATTTCAAGGAGATTTAATTAATGAAGGTGGTTGGAGTCTTGTTGTTAGTTTTCTGATTGCTGCACTCTCTCCTGAAATCAGTTCAGATTTTTTACTGTTAACCTTAGATGCAACACTCAAAACTCTCGCCTATGCGATTTGTAGCACATTTTTTAGCATTGTGATTGGGTTTGTGGCTGGTATTTTATCATCTCAAGTTTGGTGGAAATCTCTGGGTAAAGTCTATAAAATTCCTTGGTTAGTAATCAGGGCAACTTTAGCAATACCAAGAGCAATTCACGAACTGATTTGGGGATTGTTTTTTATCAATATTTTTGGACTCGATCCACTTGTGGCGGTGTTGGCGATCGCTATTCCTTTTGGTGCAATTACTGCTAAAGTTTTTTCCGAAATTTTAGATGAAACACCCCGTGAACCTTTATTAGCGCTACTAAACAGTGGTGTGCCTCCTATGAGTGCTTTTGTCTACACTTTGATTCCCCAAGCGTTGCCCAATCTAATTTCCTACAGTTTTTATCGGTTGGAGTGTTCTATCCGTTCGGCGACGGTTTTAGGTATCATCGGTGCTGGAGGATTAGGCTATCAAATTTTCCTGAGTCTTCAATCGTTGCGATCCGAGCAAGTATGGACTTTGATGTTTGCATTGCTATTTTTGAGTAGTTGTACTGATTTTTTGAGTAGGTTGTTGCGTCAGCGTTTAGAATTGCTAAACCGTTCTCCCACTGCTTTGCTCCCCCATTCCTTCACTCTCCTTTCGCTCCTGAGTGCATCTATCTTATTAATATTTTCCTTTTGGTACATCAAAGCCGATTTTGGGAAATTCTGGGAACCCCGTACAGCCGAACGTTTAGCTAGAGTCATCCAAGATGTTTTTCCGCCACAATTGATTGATTTACATCAGTTGTTTACCCTGTCTGCTCAAACGCTGGCGATGTCTATATTGGCAATGGTTGGTGCAGCAGTGGCTAGCATTTTGCTTGCTTTTGGGGCAGCGAGGGAAAATGTGGAGACAAAAAAACGATTCTCAATTGAAAATCTCCAATCTCAAATCCGAATTGGTGTTACCCGCTTGTTATTGCTTATTGCTCGTGCTGTACCGGAACCAATTTGGGCATTAATATTTTTGTTTGTATTGTTTCCAGGAATTCTACCAGGTGCGATCGCTCTGGCTGTTCACAATTTTGGTATTCTTGGTAGATTAATGGCAGAGGTTGTAGAAAATTTAGATCGGCGTCCCCTACTTTCTTTAAAAGCTTTAGGTGGAAGTACTTCCCAAGTTTTTATCTACGGCGTTCTACCTGCAACTTTTCCTCAGTTCATCGCTTACACTCTCTACCGTTGGGAAGTCTGCATTCGTGCTACAGTGATTGTCGGGTTAGTCGGTGCAGGAGGCTTAGGACGTTTGTTGACGGAGCAATTAAGCAGTTTTGACTACAAAGGTTTACTTACAACTTTGACAGTTTTGATTATTCTAACCTTAATAATAGATATTATTAGTACAACCCTTAGAAGAAGTCTACGTTAAATAGTTAAATAAGTAACATTTCTTTAGTAGAGCGTGGTAACATTTTCTTGAAAACTTCAAAATATTCAATCCCCAACTACTAAAGATATTCGTTATTGCACAGAAGACCAGTATTTAAGAAGCAGACTGTAAGAATTTTATCCGCAATATCTTTAAAATAAATGATACTATGTCGGACTTAGGGATACCATCTGCTCGTGAAGGGGAAGTTTCAACCAATCTGCAACCACAGGAATCTTTGTACGATCACCCTGAAAGTTGTAAATTGAGAAAAAATATACTAGTTGTTGACGATAACCCTGACCATTTAGAGATTCTCATCAAAATCTTGTCTGAGCATGGGTATAAAGTGCAACTAGTTACGAGTGGTAAACAAGCTTTAATGGCTGTCGAGTTAACTCAACCTGACTTGATTTTGTTAGATATCGTCATGCCGGAAATGGACGGCTTTGAAGTGTGCTCTCAGCTAAAAGCATCTGCCCAAACCAAAGATATTCCGATTATCTTTCTTAGTGTCTTATACAAAACGTTCGATAAAGTCAAAGCCTTTTCCCTGGGTGGAGCAGACTACATTACTAAGCCATTTCAGCTAGAAGAAGTTTTGGCTCGGATTGAAAATCAATTGCGTATCCAGAGGCTGACAAAGCAACTAAATGAGCAAACAGCACGGCTTGTGGAGGAAATCAAGGAGCGCAAAATTAGCCAAGAGCAACTCAAGCAAAGTGAGAAGCGTTATCGCCAATTTTTTGAGACTAGCATTGATGGCATTGTCATCACTGAAATGGCGGGAAGAATTATTGATTGTAATGCTAGTTACCAAAAGATGTTGGGTTATTCCCTAGAGGAACTCAAGTTAAAGAGTTTTTGGGATCTCACACCAATTCAATGGCACTGTTGGGAAGCCGAAATTATTGAGCAACAAATAATTGAACGAGGCTACTCAGATACCTACGAGAAGGAATATATCCGCAAGGATGGTACTTTATTTCCGGTAGAACTGACAGTTTATTGTCAGAAAAATGACTGCGGACAACCGGAATTGATGTGGGCAAATGTACGAGATATTAGCGATCGCAAGCAAGCCCAACAGGCACTACATCGAAGCCTAACCAAAAATCGCGCCCTTGTTGACGCCATCCCCGATATGATATTCCGCTGTCACGTGGATGGTACTTATCTAGAGTTCAAATCTGCTAAAGGTATCCAGCCCTTTGTACCGCCTCGTGCCTTTCTAGGGAAAAAAATCCAAGAGATATTGCCAACTAAATTGGCACACAAGTTATTACAAGCTCAACGGCAAGCTATATCGTCACAAGAAACCCAAATTTTAGAATATCAGCTCACAATCGATGAGCAAGTTCACGATTACGAAGCTCGCATTGTCGCTTGTGGAAGTCATGAAAATATTATTATAGTACGTGATATTACAGAGCGTAAGCAAACTGAAGCTGCTTTAGCTGAGAGCGAACAGAAGTATCGCAATTTAGTTGAGACATCCCAAAATATAGTTATGTCCTGCGATCGCCAAGGACGTATTACCTTTGTTAACCAAGCTGTCAAACAGATTTATGACTACGATCCCGAAGAAATGATCGGGCGTCCGTTTACTGATTTCCTCCCGCCTGAACTGATTGCCAAAGATGTAGAAGTTTTCCAGCAACTGCTAAAAGGAACGCCAGTTTATTTGTATGAAACTACTCATCTAGCCAAAGACGGTAGATCAATTCAGTTGTTATTTAATGCGATCGCACTTTTTGATGAGCAAGGACAAGTTATTGGCACAACGGGAACAGCTAGTGATATCACTGCTCGCAAACAAACAGAAGAAGAATTACAGGAAGCTTACGAAAAATTAGAGGCATACAACGCCGATCTACAAGCAACAAATCAAGAATTGCAATGTATGCTGGAGGAATTACAACTGCTTGAGGTAGAACGACAAGAGCAGTATTGCAAGTTGGCAATCGAGCAAAAACGCTATGAAGATTTATTTAACTTTGCACCCGATGGGTACCTGCTGACAAATGCAAAGGGCATAATCCAAGAAGCAAATCATGCGTTCACAACATCCCTGTCAGTAGATTTAAAATTTTTAGTCGGTAAACCTCTAGCTATTTTTGTCCCAGCAGATGATCTTCTGGCATTTCGTACTAAATTGAACAAGCTATCATTGCTTCAAGAAAAGCAAACCTGGGAACTGAGACTGCAACCTCGCAATGGTGAGCCTTTTCCTGTCGAAATAACAGTTGCTCCTGTTCGTGGCTTCTCTGAGGAACTCATCGCTCTACGCTGGTTGCTCCGAGATATTACTGAACGCAAACAAGCCGAGGCTGCTCTGCGAGAAAGCGAAGAGAGATTTCGTCAAATAGCAGAAAATATCAATCAATTTTTCTTTGTTAAATCTGCTAAAGACGAAAATTTTCTTTACATCAGTCCCGCTTATGAGAAAATTTGGGGACAAAGTTGTGAAAGTCTCTATCAAAACTCTAGAGCTTGGCTGGAGTTTTTACATCCAGATGATCGCAAACTGGTATTACTATCTGTCGAAGAACAATCCCAAGGCAAGCGTGCTCAACGGGAATATCGGATTATTAAACACGATGGCACAACTCGCTGGATTTTTGCTGAAGTGCTTCCCATTCTGGATCAATTAGGAAAACCCTTATATTACATCGGATTGGCAGAAGATATTACGGAGCGCAAAAAGGCAGAAGCAGAACTCAAAGAGAGCGAACAGTTTTTACGCAGTATTTATGAGGGCATTGAAACTGCTGTCTTTATCGTTGATGTGCTCGAAGATGGTGGCTTTCGCTATGTCGGAATTAATCCTGCCAACGAACGGATATCAGGTTTATTATCATCAGAAGTTAGTGGCAAAACTCCCGAACAAGTGCTGACTCCAGAGATGGCACAAATGGTGTCGGATCATTATCGTGCCTGTATTGAAGCCGGAGAGCGCATTACCTATGAAGAATATTTGTTAATTAAAGGAAAAGATACTTGGTGGATCACAAACCTAACTCCAATGCGAGATAATAATAATCGCATCTATCGCTTAATCGGCACAAGCTTTAATATCACACAGCGCAAGCAGCTAGAGCAGTCTCTACGCTCGCAAGCGCAACAAGAACGCTTGCTTGGCACTATTACTCAACACATCCGTCAGTCGCTCAATTTGGAGGAAATCTTAGCAACAACTGTGGTTGAGGTACAGCGAACTCTCCAAGCAGATAGAGCTTTAATTTTTCGGTTAAATCAAGACGGATCGGGAGAGGTGATCGAGGAAGCTGTTGTCCCTCAGTATCCGATCACAAATCAGATGCGCTGGCTTGATGAGTGTTTCCCAGAAGAATGCTATGAGTACTATCGTCAAGGAAATCCTCGCATTGTGCCTGATGTGGCAACGGATGATTGGGGAGCGTGTTTGGCTGAGTTTATGGAAGAAGTTGGCGTCAAGTCTAAAATGGTTGCGCCGATTATCCAAACCTTTGATGCTTCCTCGAATAATGTTTGGGGATTGCTCGTAGTTCACGCCTGCTCTCACTATCGTCAGTGGCAAGCATCTGAGATCGATTTTTTGCAACAGATTAGCAACCAACTAGCGATCGCTATTCATCAGGCAAATCTCTACCATAAGTTGCAAATTGAATTAGCTGAACGCAAACAGACTGAAGCTGCTCTAAAAGCTGCTCAAGAGAATTTGACTATCGCCATCGAAGCTGCGCAAATGGGGACATGGCATTTGGATATAACTAAAGATTTTGCCCCAAAGCGATCGCTACGCCATGATCAGATTTTTGGTTACGACACACTACAACCCGAATGGGGGCAGGAAATAGCCAGACGCCACGTTGTTGAAGAAGATCGCGAAATTTTTGATGCGGCGTTTGCTCGTGCGATGGAAACAGGTGAACTCGATTTCGAGGTACGCATTCAATGGTTGGATGGGAGCATTCACTGGATGGCGGCTCGTGGGCGTTTTTACTTTGACGAAAATGGCAAACCTGTATACGGAGGGGGTGTAAACTTTGACATCACAGATCGCAAACAAACAGAATTGGCACTGCGCGAAAGTGAAGAGCGATTTCGCAGAGCCTTTGATGATGCTGCTATTGGGATGGCAATGGTTGCGATTGATGGCAGCTTTTTGAGGGTTAATCGTTCGCTGTGCGAAATTTTAGGCTATACAGAATCGGAATTTTTGGCGCTGACATTTCAAGATATTACTCATGCTGACGATTTACAAAAGGATCTCGATAATCGACAGCGCCTTTTAGTTGGAGAAACTCGCACTTACCAAACACAAAAGCGATATATTCATAAACTAGGACACGAAGTCTGGGTATTACTGAGTACATCCCTAGTCAGGGATCGGGATGGACAATCACTCTACTTTATTACTCAATATCAGGATATTAGCGATCGCCAACAGATTTCTCGGATGAAAAATGAATTTATCTCTATTGTTAGTCACGAACTGCGTACTCCATTAACAGCAATTCGCGGCTCTTTGGGGATTTTGGAAACAGGTATCTTAGAAAATGAACCACAACAAGTCAAAGAATTAATCCAAATAGCTCTTAATAATAGTAATCGCTTGATGCGTCTTGTTAACGACATCCTGGATCTAGAACGTCTGGAGTCGGGCAAAGTCCGGCTTGTGATGCAAGAGTGCGAAATTGCCGATATCGTTAAGCAAGCAACCGAAACAGTGCAATCGATCGCAGACGAAGCCAACATCACCCTCTGTGCCACATTTCCCAAAATTCAAATTTGGGCAGCACCCGATGCGATCGCCCAAGCACTAATTAATTTGTTAAGTAATGCAATCAAGTTCTCGTCTGCTGGTAGTAGTGTGTGGTTGAGTGCAGAATTATTTCCCGATTATATCATGTTCTTCGTCAGAGATAATGGACGTGGTATCCCCTCCGATAAGCTGAAAACCATCTTCGGACGATTTCAGCAGGTAGATGCTTCTGATTCCCGTCAAAAAGGGGGAACAGGATTGGGATTAGCAATCTGTAAAACTATTATTCGACAACATGGCGGACAGATTTGGGCAGAGAGTGTGTTGGGTGAAGGAAGCACGTTTTATTTCACATTGCCAACAACAAAGCGTGAGCCATGAGTGAATAAATTTGGTTGAAATTGAAGAAGGCAGAAGTATGGAGGCAGAGGAGCCACTGCGCCCTTGCGGGTTAAGCGCGTTGTAGCACGTGGCATGGCAGAAGGGCAACCAAGGCAGACAGTTTTATCTTTGAATTACGGCAGTGGGATCTGAGTGTTCTTGCCACCCTTACCAAAGAAAAATTATTAGAAAGATATCATTCGCACACACAAAACTCGTTAAATACATTTGCCAGGATTGGTTGAAAATATGAATTAGGCGTTTCCAATACTCTGCAAATAGGCATCAATTTAATGCAATATTTAATGTAGAAGTTGTCCGGCTTGCTGCACAGCAGAGCGCATAACAGGGAGTCATCAAAACACAACCAACCCTTTTGGTGTAGCCGGAGTTTCTAAAGGCAGGCAAATATGCATACTGTAATCACACCTGAAAGAATCGAACTGCAACCTGGCACAGTTGTAAGGATGTTGGGATCTTGGCAAGACTATCAAATACTAAGTCAGCAACTTGGCGATCGCTGCTCGCCTCGCATTAAATATCGATCTGGAGAGATTTGGCTGATGGCACCGCTACCAGAGCATAGAAGAGATGCGAGCTTGCTAGCAGATATTGCTAAGGTTTTGCTAGATCATTTACAGCAAAGATATGATTCATTTACGCCCATCACCATGAGCTTGCCACAAGTCAGCGGCATTGAGCCTGACTTTTGCTTTTACATTGAAAATTGGAGATCCGTAGTAGGTAAAAACCGTATTGACTGGCTCAATGATCCTCCACCCGATTTAGTAATTGAGGTAGATATTACTAGTTATACCGATATTAATGACTATCTCCCTTATCAAGTGCCAGAGGTTTGGCTGTTAAAAAATAAACAACTATTGATTTATAGATTACAAGGTGAAAATTACATAATTACAGAAAGTAGCTATTTTCCTAACGTCAGAGAAATTGTGCAGCAATGTCTCCAAATTGCCAATCAGCAAACAACAAGTGAGGCGATTAGGTGGTTAAGAAGCTTTTTGCGTAGAAGTTATACTGCTCCATAGTTATATTTTTCTTGTGTAACTTTCCGATGATAATTAATATAAGAATTGAAAGATAGCATTCTACAAGGTATGTAGAAAAATGGATTTATAATTTAGTTGTGTTAATCCACTCCAATTTAAGGTTTACTTTATCAATAATTTCTTAATCAAAGCAGCTTTAATCACCTAAATGTAATAACTAACATCAAGATAATTTTCGCCGCAAGTTACTTTAAGAAAGGGAACTGCGGCGTCGTGAAGGGTAGATTGAGAATTCACAGTATAGGTAATCTGTCAAACTCTATCAATCTTAATCATCTAGTCATCTTGGAAAGCGTATAACTTTTGAGCTACCTCACACCAGTAGCGATCGCTTTTTTATAAATTAATCTTTGTGACGGTGCTGCCATGCTACACCAAAAGCCGCCCCAGCCCCAGCTAATAATCCAGTACTCATTCCTTGGATGGTTTTGTTAATTGGATCTTGAGTCAAACACTCATTCGTAACTTGATTGGCTTGCAAGCAAGTGTTGCTCTCTGCCCAACTAGTGGTACCCCCTAAAATTACACCAGCTAGACTACAGGAAACAATAAGTAATAAAAGACGTCTGCTTTTTCTATCCATAGATAGTTGCTAAAATTTTTAGGCTGCAAAGATTTATCAACTACTTTACACAACTACTGGCGGGATGTCAGCAAGTAAGATCATAAAGTGTGGCAGCGATCGCCTAAAAAAAGTGGGTATTACCCACCAAATTTAAACAAATTTCAAGCCGATAAATTAGATTTACTCAATTTTTAAGTTAAAAGGTAAACGAGCATATACACCTCGCGGATCGTTCATCTTTTGTAAAATTGCAAGTTCCGCTTGTAGTTTTTGGAATTCAAGGGTAAGCGGATCGGATGTTTTGAGTTGCCCTCCATTGAGATTCACAATAGCCTTCACTTCTTCAGCTACTTCTCCAAACAAGCGTTCTCCCCAAGTGCCTAATCTCGGATACTCTTGCAATTCCCAATCTTTTCCTAACTTGGCTTGTTGAGCTGTATAGGCAATGGCAGCATCTAAACCGCCAATTTCATCGATTAAACCGATATTTTTTGCTGCTATACCTGACCAAACTCTTCCTTGCGCAATTTCAGCTACCTTTGCTTCTGGAATTTTTCGACCTTGGGCAACTTTATCAAGAAATATACTATAAATTTGATTGACCATACGCTGGTACAGTGCTAATTCTTGATTAGTTTTAGGACGAGAAACTGTTTGACTGTCAGCGTAACGTCCGGTTTTGACACTATCCCAAGCAATCCCATTGTTGTTAGCTAACTTTTGAGCATTGAAAAGCAATCCAAATACACCAATAGAACCTGTGATTGTATTTGGTTCAGCAAAAATGCGGTTAGAATCACTGGCAATCCAATAACCCCCAGAGGCAGCGATATCACCCATTGATACTACCACTGGTTTTACTTCACGAGTTAGCCGCACCTCTCGCTGCATCACCTCAGCGGCTGTAGCACTACCTCCAGGGCTATTAATTCTGAGTACAACCGCCTTCACATCTTTATCTTGCCTGAGTTTGCGGAAAATTTTGGCAAAGCGATCGCCACCTATTCCTCCTTCTTCACCTTGCCCGTCAACTATCTCACCTTCGGCGTAGACAACAGCAATTTTATTTTTAGAGTTACGTTCTGTACCAAGGGAGGGATCACGAACTTCGGTGTATTGGCTAAGACTAATTTGCCGGAAGCTTTTCTCATCCTGATCAGCTCCTGTTAGCTGCTTGAGATCGGCAACTACTTCATCAAAATAACCGACTTTATCAACTAAACCATTCGTTTTAGCTTGTTGCGCCTCCAAGAAAGCTTGATTATCTGCGATCGCTTGCAATTTGGTGGCGGGAATGTTGCGACTGCTTCCGACTGCGTTTCGCCACTCTGCCCAGACATCATCCAATAATTTCTGAGTTTGTTGTCGGTTTTCTGGACTTAATTTTGTGAGTACAAATGGTTCAACGGCTCCTTTGAATTTTCCTACCCGCACAACTTGTACGCCAATACCATATTTTTCTAAAGCTCCTGCCAAAAATATCGGTTGTGAACTAAAACCGTTAACCTCCATTGCTCCCAAGGGGTTAAGCACGACTGTATTGGCTACAGAACTGAGGTAATATTCTCGTTCTCCCCATCCCACACCATAAGCCACTATCTTTTTACCAGCAGCACGGCATTTCTCCAGTGCCTGCCGAATTTCTTTATAGGTAGCAAAGCCTGCACTATTGGTTGCAGAGGTACGAGTGGCATCTAAGTAGATTCCGACAATGCGGCGATCGCGTCGTGCCTTTTCCAAAGCATCTAAAACTGCACGGAGGCTCATCTGCTCCTCCTGTTTGCCTGATAGTACTTTTTGCAGCAGTTCGCTGGAGCTGGGCTTGGTATCGGTAATTTTCGTTGCTAAGTCAAAAACTAGTACTGATTTATTTTTTACTTCTGGCCCTGGATCTTTAGCAGTTGCAAATAATAATACCAACAGACCTGTAGTTCCAAGACCAAAGAAAATAAAAAGTCCTAAAATACTGCCAACTAAGCTGGCAAAAGTTTGTTTGATAAAATTCTGCATATTTTTATTATTAGTCATTAGTCATTAGTCATTAGTGATTTTCCCTACGGCAAGGAACAATTTTACTAATGACTTCATTTGTATTCTTAATATTTCCCAATTCTCCTACTCAACACCCAAAATAGTGAAAGTAAGATGAATAGTATACTTATTTTATTCTTTGTAAGTTGCCTGAACACTTCAACTGCTCCAAGTTAGCACTACCAGTACAAAAGAGTACTGTGGTAATTTCGGCAACTAACACTTGTGTCAAGTCGTAAACAGCAGCTTCTGAAGAAGCCGCAGCTTGCAAAAATGGCATTGCTAAACCGGCTATATCTGCCCCTAATGCCAGTGCTTTTGCCACATCCAGCCCATGACGCAATCCCCCTGAAGCAATCAAAGGAATTTGTGGTGCAACGGCACGAATACTCCTTAAGCACTCCGCTGTTGGTAAACCCCAATCTGCAAAAGTTGTACCCAAACGTCGCTGTAACATATTTTCGGCTCGTTCGCTTTCTACCTTTGCCCAAGATGTACCACCTGCACCAGCCACATCAATTGCTTTCACTCCAGCAGCAATCAGCTTTTGTGCAATTGGTGCTGATATACCATTACCAACTTCTTTCGCAATCACTGGCACTGACAACACGCTACATAAAATTGCTATTTTGTCAAGCAAGCCTCGGAAGTTTGTATCGCCTCTGGGTTGGATACATTCTTGTAGTGGATTGAGGTGCAAAATTAGGGCATCTGCCTCAAGAATGTCGATGACTTGCAGACATTCATCTAAACCGTAATCGTAATTAAGTTGAACAGCTCCCAAATTGGCAAATAGGAGTACATCGGGGGCATACTTGCGCATGGCAAAGGTGTCAGCTACTTGAGGTTTTTCCACTGCCACTCGCTGGGAACCAACACCCATTGCCATTCCGTAATGTTGGGCAACTTCTGCTAGACGTCGATTGATGATGCCCGCCTCTGGGGTTCCTCCAGTCATTGAGGAGATTAACAGTGGTGCTCCTAGTTTCTTTCCTAAAAAAGTAGTACTGATGTCAATTTCATCGCGATTGATTTCTGGTAAGCAACAATGGTTAAAACGGTAATCTTCCAACCCATTGGTAGTCTGTTGGAATTGTACGTCTTCTTCCAGGCAGATGCGGATGTGATCGGCTTTGCGAGTTTCAGTAGAAGCAAATGGGCTTGTCTGGGTGTTCACGGGTGGTTCATACTACAAAGGTGTTGTAGTTTCTATTTTCTCATCTTAGTTGTGGCTATTCTGTGGGAAAGGTCACTAAGACTGCTAGGCGGTTTAATCTCCTGAATCATGTTTTGACTGTTTCTGTGGTGACTGAGTAATTTAAGTTTCAGTATTTTAGTGATCGCTGCTCCAGTTAAATCAAGATTACGTAGTATAAAATAACACTATTTAAACTGAGACAATCCATGAGGTGATTATGATTTGGAGTTTTGCGATCGCCACTGGTTGAGGAAATACAGCGGGATACTGCCAGCATCAAAAACAATTATGAGAATTTTTGCGTAATATTAGTTTTTACAACAGTAGTATTCACAGAACCCTCTTAAGCTCACCCTCTTGAAAGTGAATGCTGCTGACCATTACAACTACACACCAACCTGCTACAGAACTAGGCTACTTACTACATAAACACCCAGAGCGCTGTCAATCTTTTGTCCTTTCCTTTGGCAAGGCACATATTTTTTATTCTGAGGTGAGTACACAGCGCTGTACAGCAGTACTCCTATTGGATGTCGATGCAGTGAAATTGGCGCGGGGAAGGGGTGCTTTGATTCGGCAATACGTGAGCGATCGCCCCTATGTTGCTTCTTCATTTTTGAGTGTGGCAATAGCTCAAGTATTCAGTACTGCCCTGAGGGGACGTTGTAAAGACAAGCCGGAATTAGCACAAACCTCCATACCCTTGGTAGCAAGATTGCCTGTACTACCTTGTCGGGGAGGTGAAGAGTTTTTACGGCAACTATTTGAACCTCTAGGCTATTGTGTTAGCGCTCAAGCTCATTTATTAGATGAAAATTTTCCTGAGTGGGGACATAGCAATTATTACACCGTTGAATTGCGGCACACTCTTTCAATTTCAGATTTATTAAGTCATCTCTACGTACTTATCCCTGTACTAGATGATGAAAAACATTACTGGGTGGGTGATGAGGAAGTCGAAAAACTGCTACGTCATGGTGAAGGTTGGTTAGCTGGGCATCCGGCACGAGAACAAATTACTAAGCGCTACCTAAAACGCCAAGGTTATTTAACTCGTACTGCTTTGGCTCAACTGGCGGAGGAAGACAACCTCGATCCAGATTGGGTAGAAGAAACACACACTCAAGCAGAAGCAGCCATAGAAAAACCCCTCAGCCTCAATCAGCAAAGGATAAATGCGATTTTGACTGTACTCAAAAAGTATGATGCCAAGCGGGTGATTGATTTAGGCTGCGCTCAAGGCACTTTATTAAAAATTTTGCTAAAAGACAGCTTTTTTGAGCAAATCACAGGTGTTGATGTTTCCTATCGCTCTTTAGAAATAGCAAAAGAAAGATTAGATCGGTTGCGTTTACCTCGCGATCGCTGGAACCGCCTACAACTGATTCAAAGTGCGCTCACTTACCAGGATAAGCGTTTCAAAGGTTACGATGCAGCTACGGTAATTGAGGTAATTGAACATCTAGATTTATCGCGTATTCAAGCTTTTGAGCGAGTTTTGTTTGAGGTGGCTCAACCAAAAACTATCGTTTTAACTACACCAAATATTGAGTATAACGTCAGATTTACGAATTTACCTGCTGGGAGACTGCGCCATAAAGATCACCGCTTTGAGTGGACACGAGAGCAATTCCAAACTTGGGGAAACAGTGTGGCAGAGCGCTTTGGCTACAAAGTGGAGTTTCAATCTGTAGGAATAGAAGACTCAGAAGTCGGTTCACCAACACAAATGGGAGTATTTAGCCGTAATTCCTAATTTCATGATTGGCTATGGAAGCAATTATTTTTGTAGGAATTCAGAGTTATTTGTCATTAGTTAACACCATTGACTAACCACTGTACGGGCAGGTTTAGAAGGTAAATAGTCTGTTTCAACCGTTCACATAATCAACAAAACCACTACCCACTAACTACTAACCACTAACCAACAATGAAATTAACTATTCCTGAACTGTCCTTAGTTGTCCTCATTGGCGCATCCGGTGCCGGAAAATCAACCTTTGCCCGCAAACATTTTCAAAGCTTTGAGGTGCTTTCTTCAGACTTTTGTCGGGGATTAATATCTAATGATGAGAATAATCAGTCTGTTAGCAAAGATGCCTTTGAAGTGCTGCGCTACATTACTACTAAACGTTTACCAGCAGGGAAACTGACAGTAGTTGATGCAACAAACGTTCATCCCGATGATCGCAAAGAATTTGTTCATCTAGCACGGCAATACCATTTTTTCCCAGTTGCGATCGCTTTCGATTTACCAGAAGAGTTGTGCCATCAACGCAATCAACAACGCCCCGATCGTCAGTTTGGTTCCCATGTTGTTCGTCGTCATACCCAGTTTTTGCGGCGTTCCCTACGAAATTTAGAAAGAGAAGGCTTCCGCTACGTCTACATTCTCAAGTCTCCAGAAGAAATTGATGCTGTAGAAATTGAGCGTCAACCCCTTTGGAATAACCGCAAATACGAACACGGCCCCTTTGATATTATTGGCGATATTCACGGCTGTTGCAATGAATTAGAAGAACTACTGGGACAATTGGGATACATCAAGGATGGAGGACAGGGAGATGCAGTTTTTGATGACGCAAAGAGGTACCCGGAGGGCGGCTTCTCGTGGAGTACCCGTAAGGATGACGCCCACAGACATGAGGACAAGGAGACTAAAAGACAACCAGACAAATTCCCTACCTCCCCGCGTCCCCACCTCCCCGCGTCAATTCCGCCTTCCCTCTGGAACGATGCCCCCACCTATCAACATCCCCAAGGACGTAAAGCTATTTTCTTGGGTGATTTGGTAGACCGAGGGCCACGCATCCTTGATACAGTCAAGCTAGTGCGAAATATGGTAGCAGCGGGAACAGCTTTTTGCGTTCCTGGAAACCATGAACACAAACTATTGCGGAAATTACGGGGCAAGAATGTTAAGGTAAATCATGGCTTAGAGCAAACATTGGCAGAAATTGCAGCTTTGCCAGAAGAAGTGCGCGAACAATTTTCAAAGCAATTGAAAGAGTTTCTAGATTCTTTGGTGAGTCATTATGTCCTTGATAATGGACAACTGGTAGTTGCCCATGCGGGAATGAAGCAGGAGTATCAAGGACGTGGTTCGGCACAAGTGCGAGAATTTGCTCTATATGGCGAAACTACTGGCGAAATTGACGAGTTTGGCTTACCCATTCGTTACAACTGGGCAGCAGAATACAGAGGCGAGGCGATGGTTGTCTACGGACACACTCCTGTGCCGGATGCGGAATGGTTAAATAACACAATTGATATTGATACAGGTTGTGTCTTCGGAGGCAAACTTACAGCCTTGCGCTATCCAGAAAAGGAATTGGTAAGCGTACCTGCTGCTCAAGTTTATTGCCAGCCTGTTAAACCAGTGACAATCACTGGCAGTGAGGAGTCGGACATAGAAAAGACAGCCCAACAAGAACATGATGATTTACTGCATATAGATGATGTACTGGGTAAGCGTATTGTCAACACCAGTCTAGTATCTAATATTACAATCAGAGAAGAAAATGCGATCGCTGCCCTAGAGGTTATGAGCCGTTTTGCTGCCAATCCCAAATGGCTCATTTACTTGCCGCCTACGATGTCTCCAGTAGAAACTTCCCAAGAAGCAGGATATTTGGAACATCCCCAACAAGCTTTTGCTTACTACCAAAACCAAGGAATTACGGAGGTGGTGTGTGAAGAAAAGCATATGGGTTCGCGGGCAGTAGTAATTGTTTGCCGTGATCAAGTGGCAGCCAAGAAACGCTTTGGTGTGGATGACGAGGGCATCGGTATCTGCTATACTCGCACCGGAAGACGTTTTTTTGAAAACTCTACTCTAGAAACACAGCTTCTGGAGCGTTTGAATGTTGCTCTTTCTAGCAGTGGCTTTTGGGAAAGATTTGATACCACTTGGGTTTGTTTAGATTGTGAACTCATGCCTTGGTCAGCAAAAGCTTCAGGGTTGTTACGAGAACAATATGCACCTGTAGGGGTTGCTTCACGTCTTGCCCTCAATAATGCCGTCACATTACTGGAAAAAGCCAATTACCTTGGTGTTGACGTCAGTACACAGTTGAGCAGTTATCAGCAAAAAGCTGAAATGGCACAGCAATATGTCAATGCCTATCGCCAGTACTGCTGGAGTGTAAGTGATATTTCTCACTTAAAGCTTGCGCCTTTCCACATCTTAGCAACAGAAAAAGCTGTCCATACCGAAAAAAATCATTGTTGGCACATTGAAGAAGTGGCAAAAATTGCCTCTCACGAGCTAGAGCTAATGTTAAAAACAGCACACAAGGTAATAGATTTATCAGATCCCAGTAGTGTGGCTGAAGGGGTGCATTGGTGGAAAGAACTAACGGCAGGGGGAAGTGAAGGTATGGTAGTTAAACCAATGCAATTCATAATTAAAGGTAATCGGGGTATTATACAACCTGCGATCAAGTGTCGCGGACAAGAATATCTACGCATTATCTACGGGCCAGAATACAATCTGCCTGAGAATTTGCAACGTCTGCGTCAAAGGGGGTTATCCCTGAAACGTTCTTTGGCTATGCGGGAGTTTGCTTTGGGTGTTGAAGCATTAGAGCGTTTTGTTGCCCATGCACCCTTACGCCATGTGCATGAATGCGTTTTTGGTATTTTGGCGCTAGAAAGCGAACCTGTAGATCCAAGGTTGTAAACTACTCAAAACATACCTTCGTTTAGCAACGCCAATCAAATAATCATTTAGTGGTCAGAATGTATGACAATCAAAGAAATAAGGTGGAAGCAAAAGCAAGATAGTGATGCAGGTTCAGGTTTTGCTCGCTAGAAATTGCTCGATCGCAACAGTATCGGAGTAAAACATTTGGGATTCAACAATTTTGCTGCCGCGCATTTTATAAACGCTTGCAGCTGGCAAATCAAGTTTTCTGCCGCTACTCACTTCCAAGCCTTTCAGCCGCCAGAGAACAACGATATACTCGCCTGCATCGAGAAAGACAGCATCCATCTTTCTTTCAACTTCGGGTTGGAGATGATTCCAGGTTTGCGCTGCACCTTCAATGTGTTGTTTTGCGCCTTTAAAACCGTGATGAACACCACCATAAGGTAGTGATACAGCATCGCGGATAACAATTTCAGGATCGTAAGCGGCAAGTACTCCAGCTACATCACGTTCTTCAACCGCTTTGAACAAACGACGAGTTGTCTCGATATTCTCGTGCGACATAGCATTTTCTTCCTTTCATACAAAGTGTTTGTAGCAAAGTTTTACAATCGTCAGACTAGTCTTTAACGATTACAGATTCAGTATGCAGAAATCTTGGAGTGCTTTGCTTCAATGTTCTTGCGATCATTTTCAACGTTTTTGCTGCGAATAAACTTTGGGTGTCACTCCCACAAGTCGTTTGAAATGGTAGGTAAAATGTCCTTGACTGGCAAAACCAACCATCTGAGCAATTGTCACAAGTGACAAATTTCCCATCACCATCAGTTGTTTAGCTCGTTCAATTCGGCAACGGATTACATATTGATGAGGTGATGTATTGATTGATTTCTTGAACAAGTGAGCAAAATGATAGGGACTTAATTGCACAATTTTTGCCAATTCAGCCAAGTTAATGTTTTTATCCAGATTTGCATTAATGAAATCAATAATTTGCTTCCATTGTGTTTGAGTAAAACCGCCTGGTATCGGTTTAATTTGACGTGAATGAGTTGAATATCGAGCTAAAAGATGGACGACTAGTGCATAGGCGATCGCATCAGCATATAAACTGCTGTTTTCCCCATCAATCTCTAGTGATGTTTTCAGCGCAAAGCCAATCTGTTGCACTAACGGATCAACAAGAGTCGCAAGATGGGGAATCAGTTCTAAGTGATCGCTCCCAAACACGTCATAACTCACCTCAGTCAAAAATGACGGTTCTAAAAACAGATTGAAGAATTCAGCTTCTTTATTCCAACGGAACTGTTGACTCAAATGGGCGGGATAAATTGCCAAATCTCCTGGGATTGAGTCAACCACCTTTAGTTTTCCATCAACGACTTGCTCCAGTCGCACAGGCTTGCCGACATTCATACAAAGGGTATGTCGAAGTGATATATGCTCCGGCACATTACAGGGAGGTTGCTGAAAGTGGGCAAAGTGAATGTTTGTCCACCTCGAACCGTCACTCACCAAAATCGGCGATCGGGGAAGGATTAAAGGCAGCTTGTTTTGAGCAGGATCGGTCACAGTTATTTCGAGTTTTCTAAGAGGATTCTAACAGCAAGCACTAGAGATGCCTTCCCCAAAAATGGTGATTGAGGTTTCTGTTTTGGAAAAATGAATTAGCTTATTACACCCCAAAAGACTTTTTTGATAAATAAATCACTCTCAAGTTGGAAACACATTATATGCCCTGATAGAGGTTTTTTTGGCTCCACCTAAGTATCCTATTTAGTTAATAGGCGAATTAGAAGAAGGAAGAACAGGCAAGAGCATGGATAATATAGACAATATTGATAGTACTGCAAGTAATTCTGATCAAAATACAACAGGTACTGAAGCGAATATTGTTGATCAGCCATCATTTCAAGAACTGAAAAATTTTTCGGGTATCATTGATATCGATGGTCAGCGTCCGATAGACTCAAGTGATTTAGAGGTTAAGGATACTCTCGACATCGATGGTCAACGTCCAATAGCTAAGAGCAATTTTCAATCAAATGAAACAATTAACATAGACGGTCAACGTCCGATTGCCAAAAGCGACTTTCAGGATCGTGAAATGCTGGCTATAGATGGTCAGCGTCCAATAGACCCAAGTGATTTAGAGGTTAGGGATACTCTCGACATCGACGGTCAACGTCCGATTATTAACAGTAATTATCAAGTTAAGGATACCATTGACATCGACGGTCAGCGTCCAATCACTTCAAATAATACTGAAAAGCTTGACATTACAACAGACTATGTTGACTAAAATCATCTGCTTGGATGGGGATTAATCAAGATCATGAATTCATCCACTAACAGTAATTTTGGTTCTATTCTTGGTGCGATCGCTTTATATTTAATATAAATGATTAAGAAAAATTAAGCTGTATGAGCGTAGTTAGCCATGAGTAAAACCGCCTTAAATTTAATCGCCATCTCTGTTTTTCTCATGACTCTTTCCAGCTTGCTGGGGCCATTATTTCATTTATCGCCCACAGTACCTGCACTTGCTACCTTTACGATTTTGGGAATAGCAACTGTTGATACATTGGGTTGGCAAGGTAAGGGTGGAACCATATTGTTAGATTGGATTGCTGGATTTTCTCCTGAACATCGAGAACGCATTATCCATCACGAAGCCGGACACTTTTTGGTTGCCTATCTTTTAGATATTCCCGTCATCGGTTATACTCTCAGCGCGTGGGAGGCTTGGAAACAAAAGCAACCAGGGCAAGGCGGTGTAAGTTTTAATGATCAACAGCTAGCATCCGAACTGGAGCGAGGAACTATTAGCACCCAAATGCTGGATCGCTACTGTACTGTTTGGATGGCGGGTATTGCCGCTGAGAATTTAGTATACAAAAACGCTGAAGGTGGGGCTGATGATAAAAATAAGTTGGCTGGAGTTTTAGCAAGTATGGGTTTTTCTGCACCTGTTTGCGAGCAAAAACAGCGCTTTTTCGCTCTGCAAGCCAAAACTCTCCTGCAAGAAAATTGGTTAGCCTATCAAGCTTTAGTTAATGCTATGCGCCAACGAGCTTCGGTAGCAGAGTGTATGAGCGCGCTCCAACTCAAGAGGAAACTACCTGAAGATGTGAAATAGGTTGAGAAAAAAAGTTTTCGTTTTTACAGCCGATCGCACAGTTACGCCCAGCTGCTTTTGCTTGTAACAGATGTTGATCAGCACGTTCAAGTAGACTGATTCCGTTAGCATCATCTTCTGCTCGCAGACATGATGTACCCAGACTTACGGTGAGGTTAATAGACAGTTGGTTGTTAATCGTGAAGGGTTGTTCGCTGACTATACGATTGAGACGATTTGCTACAACTATTGCCTCATCGTAATTTGTGTTGCCAAGCAAAATCACAAATTCTTCCCCACCATAACGAAAGGGAGTATCCTGGCATCGCAGATTATGCTGAAGTCGATGAGATAACAACTGCAAAAGGCGATCGCCAACTAAATGTCCGTAAGTATCATTAACTTTTTTAAAATAATCGACATCTAAAATAATTAAACTTAAAGAAGTTCGATGATTACGAGCTTTTTTAATTTGTCTAGGTAATTCCCAATCTAAAGCACGGCGATTGTTTAATTCTGTCAGCGCATCAGATAGGGCGATTGTTGACAAAATATCGTTTGTACGGAGCAATTCGCGGTACTTTTGCGCTTTTCGCAAACCTGCTGTCAATTGTGCTAATAATAAGGGCTGGTTGATGGTTAAATCAACCATAGTTAAATCTCTATTGTCCTTTGGAGTTAGCCAAATGTAGGCATCGGCTCCTTGCTTAAGTGCGATCGCGTTCATCTCAAACTCCCACTCCCAGCCATAATCGCTTCTGTGAGCAAGCAATTGGGGGCGGTCTTCCAAAAGGATACAGTAGATCCAAGATAGTTTTGTTTGTTCTTTTAGCCAGTAGCAAAGCTCTAGACTGCCATCATTGCTCGCTTGTACAAGAACAATATCGGGCGGTGTAATTTGAATGTAAGACACTGCCTGATTAACATTATTGATAACTTCTATGCTAAAGGCACTTGCATCACGGATCTGATCCGGAAGTGTAGTGATAAAGTTTTTGCTTCCAAAGACCAGAATAGAAATTTTCATGGCTTTGCTTTTTGCCCTATATCAACTTCAAGGATACAAACCTATTAAAACCCCTTAATATTTTTTGTTGCCTATATATACTTATGTATTTTAACAAGGGGTAGTATCCTATATTTTTTATCTGAAACTAGCATATACACTCATCTCCTCTTCCTAACTGTACTGATCACCACAGTAATTAAAGTTAAAATTCAGGATACTTAAGTTCCGCCTTTCGCCATTGATCCTTTAAACAGTAAAAATACTGAATTATCTTCAAAAGTAGACAAAGTATTACTGTAACTTACAGGAATTATTTATCCAGAATTGTTATCCGATAACTTGTTCTCAATAATCTTAGATTTTCCAATAAAAATTGGACAGGTTAAACAATTTTTCTGTTTTTATTATTTTGCTCTACGAATGATATATTCTTTATTTTATGTCATCCGTATAAACCATTACTAAGCTGCATTTTTCTAAGGCTAGATAACTAAAAAATCAGTCTTTTTTGCTACTATTAACCTGCTATACTTAAGTTCATGTTTTGTTTTAAAACTAATTTTCAGAGTCTCCATAATTCCACAATATCCTGATATTCACTAGGAATTGATAAAATTTTAGTGAATTATGAGCCTGTTTTTTAAACAAAAACAAGGAATAATATTAATGATACAAAATACAGCTTTATAACAGCTAGCTATTAGCTGTTTTGTCCTCCAGACTACTAAGTAGATTTACATAATAGCAAAACTGTAAAAAAATGATCCCAAATAAAACATTAAGAAATAATTCCAAGCTTATAAAAAAACATAGAACCTAGAATTAGTTGAGATTAGGGATAGTAAATAGTACTCAGTGTAGATAAGCGGCGACTTGCCGCTTAGGCTGCGATGTTCTTTTTTTATAAACTATTGATTACTCAATCAGTATCTATTGATAGCCCTCGATCTCATAACCAGCCGCCACAATAGCTTGTTTAATGGATTCTTCGGAAGCTTGAGATTCTACAGTCACAGTTTTAGCTTTGATATCTACCTCAACCTTTGCATCAGGTTCCATAGTTTGGATAGATTCCGTAATCGTTTCGGCACAACCTTCACAAGCTATATTTGGAACTTTCAATTTTAATGCCATGAGTAACCTCATCTTAGAAATTTGCCATATTCTCAAATATCTATCCTATTAAATAAAGATTAATTGCTCATCCGACTACAGTTAGGGGATTGTGCTACCATCGCCAGCTGTAAGCTTCGTTGATTTCTCAATCTAGGTTTTCGGGTAGCAGCAAATTCAAACAAAATGTCAGAATTAGGATTATCCTCTCTGATGCAATTTCACTATCTTACGTAAATATCCCTCCCATGTCTTATCATCCCCAGTTCCTCAGCGGTAACGAAATTCGCACCTTGTTTCTCGACTTCTATGCCCAACGGGGACACCAAATTCTGCCAAGTGCCTCCCTCGTGCCAGAAGATCCCACCGTGCTGCTGACGATCGCGGGGATGCTACCGTTTAAACCGATATTTTTGGGACAACGCACGCCAGAATTCAATCGTGCTACTACTTCCCAAAAATGCATCCGCACCAATGATATTGAAAATGTCGGACGCACCCAACGGCATCATACCTTCTTTGAAATGTTGGGTAACTTTAGTTTTGGCGACTATTTCAAAGAACAAGCGATCGCTTGGGGTTGGGAAATCTCAACAACTGTCTTTAAGTTACCTCCAGAGCACCTCGTTGTCAGTGTCTACGAAGAAGACGACGAAGCCTATGCGATCTGGCGAGATCAAATCAGCGTGCCAGAAAAGAGAATTAAGCGCATGGGTGCAGATGATAACTTCTGGAACTCTGGGCCGACTGGCCCTTGTGGCCCCAGTTCAGAGATATACTATGATTTTCACCCAGAACGGGGTGACGACAATATAGATTTAGAAGACGATACTCGATTTATTGAGTTTTATAATCTTGTCTTCATGCAATACAACCAGGATGCAGAAGGCAATCTAACACCCCTTGCTAATAAGAATATCGACACAGGCATGGGTTTGGAGAGGATGGCGCAAATTCTCCAACAAGTTCCCAATAACTACGAAACTGATTTAATTTTCCCGATTATTAAAAAAGCAGCAGAAATTACTGGTGTTGACTACTATAAAGTTGACGAAAAAAATCAAGTTTCCCTAAAAATTATTGGGGATCACGCTCGCGCCGTCGTTCATATGATTGCCGATGAAATCCGTGCCTCCAACGTGGGAAGGGGTTATGTGCTGCGGCGCTTAATTCGGCGTCTGGTGCGTCACGGGCGCTTAATAGGCATTAATAGTGAATTTACCACCCAAGTTGCTGAAGTTGCTATTTCTTTGGCTGAAGATGCTTACCCCAATCTCCGTCAACGAGAAAATGCCATCAAAGCAGAATTGCAACGGGAAGAATCTCGTTTTCTCCAGACGTTAGAAAGAGGCGAAAAACTGCTGGAGGAAATTATTGCTCAGGTGAAGCAGCAAGGCAAAACCCAAATTAGCGGAGAAGATGCCTTTACCCTATTTGATACTTACGGTTTCCCCTTAGAACTTACCCAAGAAATAGCAGAGGAAAACAACCTGGCTGTCGATGTTGATAGCTTCAATGTCGAAATGGAAAAACAGAGACAACGCGCAAGAGTTGCTCACGAAAGTATCGACTTAACAGTGCAAGGTTCTCTTGACAAGCTAGCTGAACATATTCAAGCTACAGAGTTTTTGGGCTATCTCCAACCAACGACAACTGCCAAAATCGAAGCAATACTTGTAGGTGGCGTTTCCCAAGAAGAAGCAGAAGCAGGAACTGATGTGCAAATTGTCCTCGACAAAACCCCGTTTTATGCTGAGTCGGGTGGACAAATTGGCGATAAGGGTTATATCTCTGGTGAAGGTGTCGTCGCTACAATTAATGATGTCAAAAAAGAATCCGATTTCTTTGTTCATTTTGGACGGATTGAACGTGGCACCCTGAGAGTAGGCGATACTATTACTGCCCAAATTGATCGCGCTTGTCGGCGTCGCCTGCAAGCCAACCATACAGCCACTCACCTATTACAAGCAGCGCTAAAGAAAATTGTCGATGATTCGATCTCCCAAGCGGGTTCTTTGGTAGCGTTTGATAGATTGCGCTTTGACTTCAACTGTTCACGCCCCTTAACACCAGAAGAGATTCAGCAAGTAGAGGAACAAGTAAATACTTGGATTGCAGAAGCACACTCAGCTCATGTGGCAATTCTGCCCCTCGCCGAAGCAAAAGCTAAAGGTGCGATCGCTATGTTTGGGGAAAAATACGGCGAAGAAGTACGGGTGATTGATTTTCCAGGAGTGTCGATGGAATTGTGCGGTGGAACCCACGTTAGCAACACTGGCGAAATTGGCGTTTTCAAAATTATCTCTGAAAGTGGTGTTGCTTCGGGAGTACGACGGATTGAAGCTGTTTCTGGCCCGGCGATGCTAGACTACTTGAACGTCCGCGATAAAGTAGTTAAGGATTTGAGTGACAGATTTAAAGTCAAACCTGAAGAACTACCAGAGAGAATTACAACTCTCCAAAACGAACTGAGAACCACTCAAAAAGAACTAGAAACACTCAAGTCACAGCTTGCGATCACGAAATCTGACAGTCTACTGCAAACAGTCGAAACTGTCGGCGACTATAAAATTTTAGTTGCTCAGATGGAAGATATTGATCCAGAGTCCTTAAAAACAGCCGCCGAACGCCTACAGCAAAAACTTGGCACTGGTGCAGCAGTGGTACTCGGTTCCGTTCCCGAAGCCGGGAAAGTCAGCTTAGTTGCTGCTTTCTCTCCAGAGGTAAATAAGAAAGGCTTGCAAGCCGGAAAATTTATTGGTGCGATCGCCAAAATTTGTGGTGGTGGAGGCGGCGGGCGTCCTAACTTAGCACAAGCAGGCGGACGTGATGCGAGTAAGTTACCAGAGGCAATAAAGCAAGCTCAGAGTGAGTTAAAGTCAGCGTTGGCTTAATTTCTGTTTGTGGAGCAGGCATCTTGCCTGCCTGGAAATTATTAACAAATTTTGAGAATGGGTTGGGCGAAGGCATGACCCATTTTTTATTTACCTTCAAGAGTAAAACATTCTTCGGACACTTACGCAAAATTCCTCTAAAATCTTCCTTCCTCCGCGCCCTCTGCGGTTGATTATTCCATAACTCGTGCCTCATTTCTGATTCTATAGGTAAACGCCAATTAAGACTAGGCATTTCCTTAGACAGAGGTTTTAACCTAGTAGAAAATTTATCTTTAAATCACTAGTTTCTAAGTGTATTTTGAAACTCCCGCCACGAACCAATTGGATTTTGTGGCAGAAATTTTTGCAAACAGCGAATACAGTGCGGGAGTAGAGTATATGGCAATAATAGAAGTTTTACAAAGAATTTCTGATACTATCTGGGAAATTCCAATTTCCTACAAACAGGGAATGCTTGTTCCTGCTCGGATCTACGGAACAGAAAAGATAATTCAGGAATTAGACGAAGCGGTATACGATCAAGTCACAAATGTAGCTACACTTCCAGGGATAACTAAGTATGCTTTGTGTATGCCAGACGGACACTTTGGTTATGGTTTTCCGATTGGTGGTGTAGCAGCAATGGATGTGGAGCAAGGAGGAGTGATTTCTCCTGGCGGGATCGGTTTTGATATTAATTGCGGGATGCGCTTAATAGTTACTGATTTAACTTATGATCAAGTAAAGCCTCATATCAAAAAGTTAGTAGATAAACTTTACGAAAGAGTACCTGCTGGAGTAGGAAGCACAGGTTTTGTGAAACTTTCACGCAATGAGTTTCGCAAAGTGGTAGAAGAAGGCGCCCAATGGTGTGTTCGCAATGGCTATGGTAGGGAAGAAGACTTGCAGTTTATTGAAGAAAATGGGTGTATTGTAGGTGCTGACTCTGCCAAAATCAGTGAAAAGGCAATTGATCGAGGTGTCAACCAAATTGGCACTTTGGGATCTGGTAACCATTATCTAGAAATTCAAATTGCTCAACCAGAAAATATTTTTGATCGCGAATTAGCCACAAGTTTAGGAATTACTATCCCCAATCAAGTAGTCGTGATGTTCCACTGTGGTAGTCGGGGTTTCGGACATCAAGTAGCTACAGATTATCTGCAAATTTTTCTCAAAGTGATGGAAAGTAAATATGGCATTAAAATTCTGGATCGAGAATTAGCCTGTGCGCCTTTCTACTCTCCTGAAGGACAAGCCTATTTTACTGCTATGAAATGCGGCATTAATATGTCGTTTGCCAATCGTCAAGTTATTCTACATCGCATCCGAGAAGTATTTTCAGAGATTCTCAAAAAGCCACCAGAAGATTTAGATCTGCATATGGTCTATGATGTAGCCCATAACACTGCCAAACTAGAGCGACATATTGTTGATGGTAAAGAGCGATCGCTCCTTGTTCATCGTAAGGGTGCTACTCGCGCTTTTGCTTCTGGTATGGCAGATTTGCCCAAGCAATATAAGAATATTGGACAGCCAATAATTATTGGCGGCAGCATGGAAACTGGCTCTTATCTATTAGTAGGGGTACCCAGTGGAGAGCAAACATTTTTCAGCACTGCCCACGGTAGCGGACGCACAATGAGCCGGGCAAAAGCACGCAAAATTTATCGTGGGGACAAACTCCAAAAAGAAATGGAAAGTCGGGGTATATATGTCCGCAGTACCTCTTACTCAGGATTAGCAGAAGAAGCAGGTGGTGCTTATAAAAATATCGATGATGTGATCGAAGCTACTGAGTTAGCAGGAATTAGCAAGCGGGTAGTAAAGTTAACACCGATTGGAAATATAAAGGGGTAAGTAGAAGGCAGAGGACAGAAGGTAAAATACTCTTTATATCTAATGTTCATGAATTTGGATTTTATGTTTAATTATGTCCTACTACGTAAGACCTATTTTTACTTATTATGAAAATACGCACACCTTTAACAGTAATTACCGGGCCTTTGGGAAGTGGTAAAACAACATTACTGCGTTATATTCTCGAAAACTTCCCCAAAAAAATCGCCATTTTAATGAACGAATTTGGCGAAATTGCCATTGACGCCAAAATTATTCAAGGCAAAAATGTCCAAATGGCAGATTTAGGTGGTGGTTGTGTCTGCTGTTCTTTATTAGGAGAATTTGAAGCTGCTGTTAATGAAATCATTGATTCTATTGATCCAGATATGATTGTGGTAGAAACAACTGGAGTTGCAGAACCAGACGCTTTAGTTTTTGACATTCAAGAGAGTTTGATTAAAGTACGACTAGATGGAGTAATTACGGTAATTGATGCCGATGCAATGGTAAAATATCCATCTGTTGGACACACAACTCAGTTACAAATTGAAGCCGCAGATATTATTCTTTTGAATAAAATTGATTTAGTTTCTGAAAGCGAGTTACTAACTATAGAAAAAAAATTAATTTCCATTAATGAAATTGCTTCGATTGTTTATGCTGTTAGAGGACAGGTAGATCCAGAGTTACTGTTTGGTATTGGCAGAGAACGAGTACAAGCACCACCACAACATATTCATCAACCAGAGTTTGAATCATTTAGCTACAAATCAACTGCTATTTTTAATCGCTCATGTTTTGAAGAATTTGTAAATAGTCTGGAAACAAATATTTATCGAGCTAAAGGATTTATCCGCTTTCCTGAAGGTATCTATTTGTTCAATTTTGTAACTGGACGTTGGGACTTAGAGTCATTTTTACAAGAGGCAACAGAACTAGTTTTTATCGGTAAATATTTGAGAGAAACAAAAGTAGATATTCTAGAAAATTTAAAAAAATGTGAGCAGTTATCTCTAAACTAGTAATCTATATTTGACGTAGCCTATCTATGCCCTACGAATTTCTTGAAGACTTAGCCACTGCTGATATAGCCTTTCGAGCCACCGGAAAAGACTTAGTAGAGCTTTTCAAAGCAGCAGGTGATGCAACAATCAATACTATGATTGATAATTTGGAAGCAATAGAACTAAAAGAAACGCGACAAATTAACTTAGAAAATGATGCATTAGATCTATTACTATTTAATTTTCTTCAAGAACTTATTTACTATAAAGATTGCGAACAAATATTACTGCGAGCACAAGAAATTCATTTTGAGGATAAAGATAAAAATCATCATCTTACCGCTGTACTCAAAGGAGAAAAACTAGACAGTGATCGCCATCATCAACGAGTAGATGTCAAAGCCGTGACTTTACATCGTTTTCAGTTAGAAGAAACACACGATGGTTGGATAAGCATGGTTATTCTTGACATTTAATAGTGGATTTAAGAAAAAATCTATATCCCTGACTTCTTCAAGGATCGGGGATATTAATGTACATTTTAGTTTTAAAAAGTTATACTACTGATGTAAAACATTGAGAATATTAGTTAAATAACAAATTGCTAAAGAGCATAAAATAACATCAAAATCTTTGTCTCTAAAGTCTAAATACTCTGCATCTGCTTCAACAAATTCAATATTCTGCAACCCAGACTTTACAAGTTTTTGTTTAGCATTGTTGAGCATTCCTGTAGATATATCCACACCAATTACCTTACCCGAATAACCAACTATTGTGGCTGCATCAAGCGCAACTATACCCGTACCTGTGGCAACATCTAGTATTTTCTGACATTGGCGTAGTTTGACAAGTGAAAGTAATTTCTTGGCTACAGGAGTGTAAAATTTACCTTGATCGTAATTAGTTCTGGAATTAAAGTTGGTAAGTAATTGCCATTTGTATATATGCTTATCTGCTGCTTCAAGCATTCTTGAATTCTCTAAAATCCTGCTTTAAAAGTCCTAAATTTATGTTCTTTAGAAGCTAAATATAATTCACAGGCATGGCATTCTATATGTAGATGTTCGACTTATATAAACTTCACAATGCTAAAAAGATTATGTAATCTCTGTAATGCCATGATGATAGACTAGAGGAAAAGATTTAAAAGCAAAGCCTTAGTAATTTAAAAACACTGTGAATGAACCACAAAGAGGCACTCAAACGAGTTAAAAACATCACTATATCTGAATTTGTCAACTAAATTTGACAAATCAAGTAACTTAAATAATCTTATAGTCGAACAGAATCATCAATGTATCAAGCAACTAGTCAGTTGAAATGCAATTTAATTCCTTTCATACAGAAATAAGAGCAACTATTTAGCAATCAAATAATTGACATAATTTGTAAAGGTCAATCTTATGGAGTGGAAAAGTTAACGCTCTAGCTTAAATGAAATGCATTACTCTATTGTGTAGGGTTGCTGCATAAATAAAACTCGATTCATTAGGTATTGATTACCGAAAAGATTTTTTGTAATTAAACTCATTGCATAACGAGTTGATAAGTTGATAATCAAAGCGGCAACTGATATTTTCCCTCAAGAGTTCTTGCAGCACAACCAGATTTTTTTATGAGTGAGTCTTATTCTCAAAAACAAGCGAAACAAAATATAAATCAGCAACAAAGCTATTACCAAGATATAGAGAATCTGGATATATACAGTTCTGAGCAGACAGAAATTTGGCTTCCAGAGTCTCCTCAACCACAAGCTTTAGAACGACAAGCATGGAAGCTTAAGGTTAAGGCAATCATTTGGGCGATCGCTTTGAGCGTGCTACCTGTTTTGGCAGTTGGAACAGCAATCCACTATCATGGCACGCAGTTAATTACCAAGCAAATTCCTCAGTTGAAACAAGAAAGTGCGAAAGCTTCAGCAGAAACCGAACTTTCTATCCATAGACAACTGTCACTGTTGTTAACTGGAACTGGGATTACAGCTGTTTTAGCAGGAGCGATCGCTGCTTTTATGGCTAATCGTGCTATTCGTCCAGTCCAGAACGCTGCTGCAATTTCCACCACTATTATAAATAAGCTGCGTCCGGAGAATGACGAAACTCATAATCTCATTGCCAGCAAAGATGAATTATCAACCTTAGAAACAAATATTCATTTAATCAAAGAACTACTTTCGGGTTTGCTATGGGAACAAAAAGCCGAAGCACAGTACTTTCAATTGCTAATTAAAATTAGCCAATCCATCCGCGAATCGTTTAATGAAGAAAATATCTTTAGAACTACTGTTGAAGAAGTTCGCAAAGGTTTAAATCTTGATCGTGTGGCAATCTTTCGATTCAATGCTAACTGGAATGGAACCTTTATCCAAGAATCAGTAACACCCGGCTTACCAAAAGTTTTGTTAGTTACAGTCTCAAACCCAGGTTTTGAAGCAGGGTATATTGAGCAATACCGTAATGGTTGCATCCGCGCGATCGATGATATCTATCAAGCTGATTTAACTGATTATCATATTCAGTTACTGGAGCAATTTGGTGTCAAGTCTAGTCTTGTGGCACCAATTTTTAAAGGTAAGCAACTGTTCGGTTTATTAATTGCCCACCAGTCCTCTAGAATCCGCTTTTGGCAACAGTCTGAGATTAATTTGTTTGCTCAAATCGCCATGCAAGTCGGATTTGCTCTTGATTACGCAAGGCTTTTAGAGTACACCGATAAAAAGGTTAATTTAGCTCAAGTATTTATAGACATAACCCGTCGGATTCGAGAATCGCTCAATGAAGACGATGTCCTTAAAAACACCGTCGAAGAAGTTCGCAAAGCACTTAGCACTGACAGAGTACTGGTTTATGGCTTTGATGCAAATTGGTATGGCACTGTGATTGCAGAATCAGTAGTTCTCGGTTTCCCCAAAGTTTTGCGAGCCGAAATCAAAGATCCATGTTTTGCTCAAGGATATGTAGAAAAATACCAAGCCGGGCGAGTTCAAGCTACTAGCAACATCTATGAAGCTGAGTTGACTGATTGTCATATTCGGCAACTCGAATCGTTTGCTGTCAAGGCTAATTTAGTTGCACCAATTCTCAAAAACAAGCAGCTATTTGGTTTGTTAATTGCTCATCAATGTTCCAGAGCGCGTGATTGGCAACAGTCTGAAATTGATTTATTCGCCCAGATTGCCATGCAAGTCGGATTTGCTCTCGACCATGCTAGACTTTTAGATCAAGTTAAGCAGGTGTAAAAATTAGGATATTTTTACCAGAAGTGATGAAACCAACACTGAATTATCCGATGTTGCATGAAAGTTGTATATAACTTTACTAAGGAATAATTTTCTGGAATTCTTAATTTTACACATCTTGATACTATCTTGTGCCAGTGGAAGAGGGAAACCACTGGCTTTTTATTGCTAGTTTGGGTTTAAATAGGCAGATTTAAATACATCGTTTCCTGTCAACCATCTTTCTTTTTAAATCTTCACTTTTTCCCTACTTCCCAATAATTTCTGGCAGTAGAAAGCGTAAATCGTAATAATTGAGTATTTCCTAGTTCTAGAAATTTTTGTGGAACCAAAGGCACAATTTTCAAAGCGGTAATCAATTTTTCTCCTATGGCTTGTGCTAACAATGGTGGTACTGCGTTCCCTACTTGTCGGAATCCATGCCACTTGGTTTGGTGAAATCTGAACCAATCTGGAAAGGAATGCAATCGTGCAGCTTCTCGAACGGAGATTACCCGTGCTAATACTGGATGAATCGGACGAGGAGATGTATGGCTACCACGACTGTAATCCGTACCAGCACGTAAAGTATGGCACAAACCCTCAATATTCAAACGTCGCAGGCGGCTAATAGCTTCTAATTCTCCAGCTAGAGTTTTTGCAAAGCGGATTTTAGAACTTTCTTGATGCTGAGTTTGCATCGAGCTAGTTAGCAATCTAGGGTTCCATAAGCGACGATAGGAAAAATTCTGTATTGGTGATGGGGGATTAGTTTTCCGGTACTGAGTCCCTGGTACCAAGTCCCTAATATTTGGGTGAAAACGTAACATCTTTACATAGGGACTAGATTTTTTATTCAGACTTAGTAACTGTGATCGCGAAAGCAAAACTTCATCGCTAGTTTTTAATTCTGGGAAATCATCTATATCCGGCAAGTCAGTGATCGCATCTCTAACGGTGGGGGCTGGGTATTGAATACTAGGTACTAGACAGCGGCTAGAAGCATCCCTAACCCCAATTAAAAATAACCGTCGCCGCTTTTGAGGTACACCAAAATTTGCCGCATTCAAAATTTCTTTTTGTACATAGTATCCTGCGGCTTCAAACTTACTGATAAGTTGTGACAGTAAATTTCTGTGCTCTCCTGCATTCATTCCTGGCACATTTTCCATCACAAAGTAACGAGGATCTAACTCCATTACCAGGCGGTAAAAGTGAAAAATCAAATTATTGCGATCATCCTCTAAGTCTCTCTTGCCCATAATAGAGAAACCTTGACAAGGTGGCCCACCAAATACTAAATCTATTTTTCCATCCCAACTTTCATTTAAATTTCCCGCGTCCCCTTCTCGGTGAGCAAACCAACTATGGTAAGCTGCCTGTCGAATTATCTCACCTGTTACATTTGAGATATCCGCACACAATACCTGAGTCAGGGGAAAGTTGAAAGAGTAGGTGCAAGCATGAATGGGATCGTACTCTACCGCGACTAAGACATCAAACCCAGCTTGCTCAATACCCAGAGAAAATCCACCTGCGCCAGCAAATAAATCCACTGCTACTGGACGCCGTGCTTTTGGACTTTGAATTGTGGATTTTAACTTTATCAATGGTGGATTTTTATTTAAAAAACACAAATAGACGCTGCAAATAGCGTCTTGGTTTTTGATGATTGACTTTAAGCTTAATCTAAAATTTCAAATCTACAATCTAAATAGAATCTAAAAATTGGGGAGCATTTGCAAAATTTCTTGAGCAGCGCGATCGCATACTCCTAGTTCTCCTATACATTGCCGCATTTGTTGGTAATTTGCCTGAATTTCCTGTTTGCGTTCTTGGTTCAACAAAAATTCTGCTGCTGTTTGAACAATATTCTCTTTAGTTGCTTGTTCTTGGATAAATTCCGGTACGATTTGTTTCATCACCATCAAGTTTACTGGTGAAGCAAAGGGGAAAGAGATTTTCAGGATTTTCCTACCTACCCAATAAGTAAAGGGATTGAGACGGTAAAGTACTACCTGCGGCACATTTAATAAAGCAAGTTCTAAATTCACAGTACCGCACTTGGTAACTGCCAAATCTGCTGCGGCAAGTACCTCCTGTTGTTGATCTGACACTAAAGTGGCTCGTAAACCATACCGCTGTATTTCTTGTTCTATCTTCTGACGGTATATTTCCAGAGATAACGGAATCCAAAAATGTACAAGAGGCAGTTTGGCTTGAATTTCTTGCGCTGCTTCAAACATTACTGGTAGGAGATACTTGAGTTCCTGCTGACGGGAGGCAGGTAAAAGCGCCACAGCGATCGCATCTTCCTTGATTCCCAACTTGGCACGCGCCGCCTCTCGACTGGGGAAATTCACCATTCTATCTACTAGCGGATGCCCCACCCAGGTAACATTCACACCCATGTTTTTAAAGTAACGAGTTTCTTCAGGGAAAATAGCTAGGAGCTTGTCACTAACATTAGCAATTTGGGATGTATTGCCAAGATTGATGGAAGAAACCCACACCTGTGGTGCAATATAATATACAATCGCTATATTTGGGAAATGGCGGCGAATGTAATTGCCTATGCCTAAATTTGGCCCCATATAGTCAATTAACACCACCAAATCTGGCGGATTTTGTTTGAGATAGGCGATCGCCCGTCGCTGAACTTGCAGAGTTGGCAACACAAAAGGTAGAGCTTCCAAAAGGCCAAAAGATCCAATCTCACTGGTATTGGCTAGCAAATTAGCTCCTGCTGCCGCCATTTTGTCGCCACCCAGCGCTATAATCTCTACTTCCAACTCAGCAGCAAGTGCTTGTCGTTGCAGCGCGGCAACTAGTAGCGATCCTTGTAAATCGCCAGATACTTCACCAGTACTGATAAATATTCGCATTTAAAAATAGGGACTAGGGATTAGGGACTAGGAACTAGGAATTAGGGACTAGGGACTAGGGACTAGGGATTAGGAATTATAAAGATTTCAGATTTATTCAAAATTCAATATTTCTAGCCTCTAGCCTCTAGTCTCTATCCCCTAATTTCTGGTTCCTTATTCTCAAGACTCATCACTGCTGTTGCTTGCTTTTCCTTTTCCGGGAATCAAACCGCGTCTTCCTGGCATTTGAGAAAGTAGGAGAAAACGACGCAAGTGTTGCAAATGTTCTGCATCTCCCAACAGTTCCAGTTCTTCTAGAGCATCTTTAAAAGTGAATTCAGAACGATAGAGAATGCGGAAGGCTTTTTTGAGGGCTTGTAAATCAGCAGTCGAAAAACCAGCACGTTTAAGTCCCACAAGATTGAGTGTTCGCACTCGCGCCGGATTGCCTTCCACCGTCATAAAAGGTGGCACATCTCGGTCTATACGTGCCATACCACCTACCATTGCGTGTCTGCCGATATGCACAAATTGATGAACACCCAAAACCCCACTTAATCTAGCACGTGACTCTATGTGAACATGACCTGCTAGCGCCACTGAGTTAGCAATTACTACAGAGTCTTCAATGACGCAGTTATGCCCCACATGAGCATAAGCCATCAATAAGTTACCATTACCAATTTTCGTTTCTTCGCCTGTACCAGTAGCCCGATTAATTGTGACGTATTCCCTAATCAGGTTATCGTCGCCAATCTTAACCCAGCTAAATTCACCATCGTACTTCAAATCTTGAGGTTCCATGCCAAGCACCGCACCTGGAAAGATTTGATTGCGTGCTCCTATGTCTAAAGGGCCCTCTAGCACTGCATGAGCACCAATTATGGTTTCGGTACCTACTTTTACATGCCCTCCAATCACAGCATAGGCACCGACTTGCACTGTAGGGTGGAGTTCCGCATTAGGATGAATAACAGCAGTTGGATGAATAAGCGTCTTCAAGGGTGCATCTCCAGAAGATTAAGAGTGCAAAGTATTTTCAAAATTTAGTAGCCGTAGACACCCGCACGGCGACTTCCCATGAGGGTAAGCGTCGGGTAGCAACTTTAAGTGTGAGGGCGGAGAAAATTAGCAGATTATACCATACTTTTTATGGTTTTTTGCTTTGACTGAAGTCTTTTAAGTAGTTTGTAAAGGCACTTCACGGTTGTGCCTCTACTACAAAAGAAGATTTTTAGCTAACAAGAGAAAACATGAGTTCGCCTTCAGCAGCGAGCTGGCCGTCTACTTCGGCCTGAGCTTGCATCTTACCAAAACGACGTTGTTTAACCCACAACAGTTCCACGGTCATTATAAGTTGGTCTCCGGGAACAACCTGACGACGAAAGCGGACTTTATCTATACCAGCAAATAGAAAAAGTCCACCCTCCAATTCAGGTACTTGTGTCATCACGACACCGCCAACTTGTGCCATTGCCTCTACAATCAATACACCTGGCATAATCGGACGCCCTGGGAAATGACCTTGAAAATGGGGTTCATTGACCGTAACGTTTTTAATACCTACAGCTCGCTTTCCAGGAGTGTAGTCAATAATCCGATCTACCAGTGCAAAGGGGTAGCGGTGCGGTAGAAGTTTCTGAATTTCTTCTGCTGAGAGAATGGTTTTTGTTTCCGATTTACTAGTAGTGGAATGATCTGACTGCTCCTGAGTAGGTGCTGGTGTGGGCAGATTGGTTGTGTTTACTTCAGTGACAGTTGACATTGACTGTATATTTAATTTCAGTGTTGATTGGGTTGTTAGGTAACTCTTTGAACGTAATGGTTTGTGAGTTATTGATTGTCGGTGATCAAAAAGTACCATTAACCGCGAACCACTAACTAGTCCCTTGTCGTAGATCCCAAATTTTCTGTGCCAGTTGAATATGTAAATTGTGGCTAGCTTTGTATGCTAAAAAATGAGCACAGGGTATTTTTCCTATTAGGCTCAAGTCTCCTATTAAGTCCAAAAGTTTATGACGTACTGGTTCATTAGCAAATCTTAGTGGTGGATTGAGCCAGCCTTGTGGCCCGCAAACCAAAGCATTTTCCAGGCTTCCACCCTTGATTAACCCAGATTTTTGCAGATATTCAATTTGATGTAGTAAACCAAATGTGCGGGCAGGAGCAATTTCAACAGCAAAGTTAGCATGATTAGTGGAAGCAGAAGTTGGTGACCAACTATACCATTGATTGCCAATAGCAGGCAGATCGAAGTCAATGCCGTAGGTGAAGCGAGGTGCTGGTGCTGGTAAAGCACACACAAAACCATCGTCCTCACGTACCCAAATTGGTTCATTTATGGGTGGGTAGCTCTGTTGCTCTATGCAAGTTTGTGAAACTAAGCCTACCTGAGCGATACTGTCTGCCCATACCTTTGCTGAACCGTCCAAAAGTGGTACTTCTGGGCCATTGATTTCGATCCGGGCATTATCTACACCCATACCAGTTAAAGCTGCCAATAAATGTTCTACAGTCCGAACACTTACCTCGCCTTTACCCAGCTGAGTTGACAGAACCGTCTGACTTACCGCCGCTACTTGTGCTGGAATGATCGGAGTGTCTGGTAAATCTACCCTGATGAAGTATCGTCCACTGTCTGCTTCTGCTGGTAATATCTGCACTTGAGTACTGATACCACTGTGCAGTCCCACCCCTGTGTGGTTAATTTTAGCTGCTAATGTATTTTGTTCCATATTGCTAGATGTCGTGTATCATCAGTCATTTGTCTTATGCTAATGACAAATGACTGGTAACTAATGACCAATTAAAATCTTTCACCAATGCCAAAATTGATGCGGCTGTCTCCTTCATCGTTGATACCGTAGTCAACGCGAATGGGGCCAAGTGGGGATTGTACCCTGACGCCGATGCCGTAGCCATAGCCAGTACCATTTTTATCCAGCAACTCACCTGCTCTAGTCTCGGAGCCGAAGTCTGTGCCAACATCAAAAAATAGTGCGCCACTGACTACAGAGAAAACTGGGAAGCGATACTCAAGCGAGGCTTGGGCGAAACTACGAGAACTACCTAATGCACCTTCTTCATAACCCCGAACAGAGTTACTACCACCCAATGTAAAAGCTTCGTAAGGAGGCAAGTCACCAAGTACAGTTCCTCCTTGAACATTAAAGGCGATGGTTTGCGCCCCTTTGGTAAAATTCAGAAATCTGACTGGGAAATATTGACTGTAGCTGCCTCGTAATCTAGTCATAAAAATACTGCCCAGCCCTATTGGTACAGACTGATCTACCCCAAGACGGAAGAAAGAACCACTTGTTGGTTGTAAAGGATTATTGCGGCGATCGCGTACTGCTCCAAGTTGTACCAGCAACAAATCATCTTGTCCTTCTCCAGATTGAGTCAACTCAATACAATTGCTTGGATCTTGCTCACACGGTACTGTGACGTCCTCAAGCCTACCTCGCCTTCTGAGATCGCCATCGCGATCGCGGCTAGAAACTCTTTGATACTGTAAACCAGCTGAAGCTGTCCACTCTGCACGCTCGTAAGGATTCCTTGACAAGGGACGGCTGAAGGTTACACCACCACCCAAACGTAAAATGCGGGGGCGATCGCCATCATCTCCTGGATTTCTGGGATTATAGGTCTCAATATCCTGATCTGGGCCGTCAAAAATCAATGAAATTGAACGACGGCGAAAACCGTTAATTGTATAGGAGGTTCGGTATGGATCGCCGGCTATCCAAGGATCTGTAAACCGGACATCAAACAGAAATTCTCGTTGTCCTATCTGTAACTCTGTTCCTAGTTTTTGGTTTCTACCATTCAGATTTTGCTCTTGGTAGCTAATGGTACCAAATAATCCACTTGCAGTACTAAAACCCGCCCCGGCTGCGATCGAACCAGTATTGCGCTCAACCACATTCACCACTACATCTACTCTACTGGGGTCAGTACCTGGATCTAAGGAAACATTCACATCTTCAAACAAACCTAGTCCAAATACCCGCTGCAAGTCTCTTTGCACAATATTGCGGTTAAATACCGTTCCTGGCTTCAACTGCAATTCTCGTGTCACAATGTAAGGCTGTGTTTTACCTCGAATCGGTTCTCCCTTTTCGGTTGTCTCTTGCCCTTCTTTAGTACGGAAGCGGACGCGGATATCTTCTACCACCCCTTCTGCTACTTGTAAAGTGACAACGCCGTTTTCCGTTACTTGCGGCGCTCCAATTACCTGTGCTAATACATAACCTTGGTCTTGATAACGTTTAGTTAACTGCTTGATGCCTTCCTGTAGGTCGCGTAAATTCAAAATCTGTCCGTATTGGTTACGAAAGATTTCATCTACAACTTTTGGATCTAATACTGAAGGAACGTCGGTACCGGGATTTGCTTGGATATTTACGTCTCGTAAGACAGGGTTAGGTTGAACTATAAAGCTTACCCGTACTCCCAATGGCGTATCTTCTGGCACTGCTTGCACATTGGAGAAAAAGCCAGTTGAAAAGACGGCGTTAATATCCTCTTGTAGTTGCGATCGCGTTGTTGTCCGTCCTGGTTGGGTACGAATAGCTCTGTAAACTTCGTCTTCTAGTTGGGGTGTTAGCGCCTGTCCAGTTTGAGATCTCACTAACACTTCCGACACTAACACGCGCGGTTCTGTCTCTGTTTGTTCTTGATTTTGTTGATTTTCTGGAGTCGTTGGTAATGCTGGTTCAGCCCCAGGAGGAGTAGTATTTTGCTGATTAGGAGTCGGGGCGGGAGTTTGAGGTGATTGTTGAGTTCCCGCAGGAGGCGTGGGAGCTTGGAAAGGTGATTGTTGAGTTCCCGCAGGAGGCGTGGGAGCTTGGAAAGGTGACTGTTGAGTTCCCGCAGGAGGCGTGGGAGCTTGGAAAGGTGACTGTTGAGTTCCCGCAGGAGGCGTGGGAGCTTGGAAAGGTGACTGTTGAGTTCCCGCAGGAGGCGTGGGAGCAGGAGTCGGATTCTGTGCAATGATTTGATTTGCCCAGTTTGTGCCTATGCTCCTTGGTGTTGTCTTCAGTGCTGCTGCACCTGACAACATAGCTTGATTTGTCCAGTTTGTGCCTATGCTCCTTGGTGTCGTCTTTAGTGCTGCTGCACCTGATACACTATTAACTCTTATCTGCTGATTTGCTGATAGTTTAGCTGCTGGAGTTGTTTGGTTTAAGTTTTTAGGAGTTTGTGTAGTAGTTGGTAGCTTAGAAGTGGATGCTACTACTTGGGAAGTTGTCTTCACCACTGATGCTGTTGGAAACACAGCACTAACTTCATGCTCCTGATGCTTTGTTAGTGGTGTATTTGCCTGAGGTTTAAAAGTTTGAGATATTTTTGGAGTTGCTGATGTTGCAGAGTCTGGTAGAGATACTTGGGGAGTTGTTTTCAGTGCTGATGCTGTTGGAAACACAACTTGCCCTTGAGTTTCTGGTGGAGTAATAACTGTCTTTTGTTGAGATTTTTGAGAAGTTTGTACAGTTGCTGGCGTTGACAGGATTGGCATAATCGCCTCTGAGGTTTCTACCTCTGAAGTTCCTGCTAAAACATCAACAGCAGGGAATGAGGAGTTAACTTCCTGCTCGCGATCAGTGGTTGATGTGAAAACTTCTGCTGTTTCTTTTGAATTCTTTGTGGTTTGTGCTTCTGCACTGAGCGAGCCGCTTAAAGGGGCTGCAATCGCCACCACTGTCATAAACACGGGAGATAGGCGCATTTTATTTTGATTCCTCTTCACGTCCACACACCATCAAAAGGCAATTAAACTTTCAGTTAAAAGGTAAAAGTAAAAACATAATTATTACTCTCGCCTTTCTACTTTATAAGGCAAAATGCCGAAGGCAGAAGTTAAAGACTTTTGTTGTTTTTCTTTTACTCAAGGAACTGAGGATTGATGGTTGATAAGACGCGACTAATCACTGCTATACAGTTGTTAGTTGTTTATGATTAGTTGTTTGTTCCAATCAACTACCAACAATCCTCAGTTGATTTTATTATTCCCGTTCTACTGCTTTAATTACGCGTCGTAGAACCTCCTGATAAGCATCTTCTACATTTCCTAAGTCACGGCGAAACCGATCTTTATCCAAAACACGGCGATTAGGATCATTTTCCGCAGAAATATCCCATAAACGGCAGGTATCTGGACTAATTTCATCCGCTAGCAACAACTGTTGTTGTGAATTCAAACCAAATTCTAGTTTGAAGTCTACAAGGGTGATATCACACTGTTGGAAAAAGTCCTTCAGAAATTCGTTTATTTGCAGTGCTAGATGGGTAATTTTGTTAACTTGTTCCACAGTCGCCAGTTCCATTAGAAGCAGGCGATCGCGTGTCAATAAAGGATCTCCTAATTGATCGTTTTTATAATAAAACTCCACTAAGGGCTGTTTTAGAACAGTGCCTAGTGGTAATCCTGTTTGCTGACAAAGGCTACCAGCAGCAATATTTCTCACAACTACTTCCAAGGGCAAAATTTTTACTGCTTCTATCCGCATTTGATTAGGAGCAGGACTATCAATAAAGTGGGTTTTTACGCCATGTGCTTCCAATTCTTTGAATAATTTACTAGAAATGCTACAATTTATCTCTCCTTTGCCTCGTATACTTCCACGTTTTTGTGCATTAAACGCTGTAGCATCATCTTTAAAAACAGCCAGAAAGATTTGTGGGTCATCCGTGGGATAGATAATTTTGGCTTTGCCTTCGTATAACTTAGTGTGGACAGACATGGTGACAAGTAAGATTTTAGGCTATGGGCGGCTTTTATACGTTCAAGCTTAACCATTTTATCTTTTGTCGTTATTTATTAATCACTGATAGCGCTGCCCTCAACAAAGGATATGGATGCACAAGCGCAAACATAATCCCTGAAAATACTATTTAAGTTATTTTATATTTTTGCTCAATGTATAAAAAATTACTAATTATTGGGTAATAATACTTTTCATAGTATAAAAAACAAAAAATATTTCAGTGTTTATCGTGAAGCTAAAAAGCCTATATATATAGGCAAAATAACTAAATAAAATAAATTGCCAGAAATTAAATATTTACATAGCTAAAACTGAGCTAGTAACAAATAACCTCTGATTATCAAAGTGAG
Source organism: Chlorogloeopsis sp. ULAP02 (assembly GCF_038404745.2). Taxonomy (NCBI): domain Bacteria; kingdom Bacillati; phylum Cyanobacteriota; class Cyanophyceae; order Nostocales; family Chlorogloeopsidaceae; genus Chlorogloeopsis; species Chlorogloeopsis sp. ULAP02. The sequence continues at coordinate 103,221 of NZ_JAYKTT020000054.1, forward strand.
TACGTTAAAAATGGTCAACAAAGATAACTTTCTTTACCCTAAAGGTCGTTACTACGGTCAAGTCAAACCAGAGAACTTGGTGTTTAATGCTAATTTGCAGGAGTTTGCTCAAAAAGTAAGCTATATTTGCAATTTAGAAACTTCTGGTAAAATTCCTCCAGAAGAGGCTTATGAGCAAATCAAAGCCCTTTGGAAAGGTTTGAAAAGAAGTAAAAAGCAATTAAGAATTGGCGAAGATCCTTTTCGTCCAGATGATGATAACGCTGACAGTGATGGTGAAAACTAGAAAAATAATATCAGCGTGAGCTGAAGTTAGAACATATTCTTGCTGTGTATGTAGTATTCACTTTTAACTAGACTTCTGAAGTTTAGGCAAAAGAAAAAAGTTTGAATTTAGCAAAATATATTTAGAATTAGGCAAAGTCTCTAGCAGCGAGATTGTGCCAAACTATTTTTTCGCTTCATAAATTTTGTACCTTAGACTTTTTGCAAAAATCAGAATTTAGATTAACTATAAATAAAGGATGAACATAGATTGACACCATAAAATCAAAATACAGCGTATTTCATCTAGATGAAGTACATTACCTATCCTATTATGTACCGGGAACCCTCCCCTTTTTAAGTGAGTGTTAGGGAGGGGTATACTGCATTAACTTGCAATCTGCTGTATGTGTTTCTCAGTTCTCATCCAAAGAAAGTTTATAGACGCGCAGCGACTTCTTGAAATGTACCGATTTTTAAGCATAATTGATTTTGAGCCATGCAGAGCGCGTCTAAGTACAGTTTTCCAGAGGCAACTTCAAACTTTCTAAGACAGTCATCGATAGCTAGACAACTATGCTGCTTTCGGTAACTCGGAATAAATTATCTTTTGATAATAATCTTGTAATTGGCGAGTAGCAGCTGCCCATCCCCAACGTTCTGCTTCTTGGCGTGCATTTTGACGGATATTTTCTCGTTCTTGTTTCTGCTTTAACAGACGAATTGTTGCCGCGATCGCACCCGCATCACCTGTTTGTGGATCGAACAAGTATCCATTGACGCCATCTGTAACAATATCGGGAATACCACCGGAACGAGCCGCTACCACAGGGCAGCCAGCTGCCATTGCTTCTAGCAATACTAATCCCAGTGTTTCTGTGCGGGAAGGAAAAACAAAAGCATCAGCACTTGCAAACGCAGAGGCTAATTCTGTTCCAACCAAATAGCCAACAAAATGGGTATTTGTATCGTCAAAGTACTTTTCTAAGTTTGCCCTGTGCGGGCCATCTCCTACAAGTGCCAATCTTGCTTCGGGGATAGCTTCTAATATTGGTTTGATACGCTCAATTTCTTTTTCAGCGGAAAGACGCCCAACATAAAGTAGCAAAGGGCTATCTGGATGATTTTGCGATAGATGCGATCGCATTTGCTTAGAAGCTAAACTGGGATGAAACGTTTCTGTATCTACTCCCCGCTGCCACAAATTTACTCGCTCGATCCCGTGTGCTGTTAATTCATCCATCATGGCTGTGGAAGTACATAGATTTAAAGCTGCTTGATTATGTGCAGATTTCAGTAATTCCCACAATAATCCTTCCAACATTCCTAAACCGTAATGCTGCAAATATTGGGGCAGATGGGTATGATAAGAAGCTACTAGCGGTATATTTAACATTTTGCTATAAAATATACCCGCTAATCCAAGAACAGCTGGATTTACTACATGAACAATATCTGGCTGAAACTTTTCCAAAATATGACCAATTGCTGGGCGTGGTAGTGCCATTTTTAACTCTGGATATAGTGGTAGTGGAAAACCAGAGATACCATATATTTGCGCCCCTTTATATTCAGTCATACCACCATCGGGACAAATTACCAGTACTTGGTCTCCCCTGCGTTGTAGGTGTTCAACTGTGTGGCGCAAGCGCGTGACGATGCCGTCAACCTTAGGCAGAAAGGTTTCAGTGAATAGAGCAATCCTCATAAAATACTATTGATTACAGGCAGAGCGTTTAGATAATCCCAACTTCTGAGCAATTACACCATTAATTCCAGAGTAAATCGTCTGTTGGACTAGGAGCAATTATGTGCAGTCACTTAGTCCATCATTATCTTTACTTTCTTCAGAATAGCCGTTATTAGGAGCAAAATCACTAATTATTGGATAATACATTTGAGTATTAGCGATCGCTGGTCGTCATTGGATCGGAAAGCGTAACGATCAGTTTGAGACCAATGACTAAACTTGATTTCAGTAGGTTTCTTTAGCTAGCCTCATTCAGGTTTACAGTTATTAACTTTGATGGTTTACTAGTAATTTTAGTTAACAGTATTCAGTACTGCCCATTCAGGAATTAGTCGATAGATGTTGATACGACTAATTCCTAGTTGAGGCAGTACTATGAACAGAATCAGAATAAGCGATCGCCTATTCATCCTTTATTACTTACGATGCCAAGTCACTTTCGGCAAAATTTGATATTTGTCAACTCGATTTTGATATTTGACTGCAAAGTTTAGCAGAGAATCGAGCAAAGAATCAGAGAGATAATGAGGTTGCAGTCCTAAATCCAGTAGCTTAGTGTTTTTGGCATTGAAATAATGTTCTTCTTTCTCGATTCTGGGATTCTCCAAATTATTAATTTCCACATTTAGTCCCATCGCGTTTCCGGCTTTTTTCACCATCAGCGCCAAGTCACCGACACTAAATTGTTCAGTGAATTGGTTAAAGACGCGGAATTCACCAGATTCAGCAGGGTTAGCGATTGCTATTTCTATACATCGCACTGTATCGCGAATATCCAAAAATCCGCGCGTTTGTCCGCCCTTACCATAAACAGTCAAGGGGTGTCCAATAGCAGCTTGAATGCAGAAGCGGTTCAACGCAGTTCCAAATACACCATCATAATCAAGGCGATTAATTAACAGTTCGTCCATTCCAGTTTCTTCTGTTAAGACGCCATAAACAACACCTTGATTTAAATCAGTTGCCCGGAGTCCCCAAATTCGGCAAGCAAAATGGATATTATGACTGTCATGCACTTTGCTTAAGTGATACATTGAACCAGGTTGTTTGGGGTAGGGCAAGGTGTCTTTGCGCCCATTATGCTCAATGGTAATGTAGCCTTCTTCTATATCTATATTAGGTGTGCCATATTCACCCATTGTTCCCAACTTCACTAAGTGACAGTCTGGGAAATCGGCTTTCATCACGTACAGTAAATTTAGTGTACCGACGACGTTATTAACCTGCGTCATCACAGCGTGTTCGCGGTCAATCATCGAAAATGGAGCTGAACGTTGTTCGCCAAAATGCACGATTGTATTCGGCTCAAATTGATGCAGCGCCTTTTGGAGAAAATCGTAATTTGTAATATCGCCAACAAACAGGTCGATAGATCTACCCGTTAAATCTTTCCAACGCTGAATACGTTGCTGAATTGGCACAATCGGGGTGAGAGTTTGTACACCCAGTTCATTATCCCAGTGTCGCCGCACCAGACTATCTAAAATACCAACTTCATAACCGCGATTAGAAAGGTAAAGTGCGGTTGCCCAACCGCAATAACCATCGCCACCAATAACCAGGACTTTCATTTTCACCAGTTTTTACTCGCTGATAGCTAAATCTACCAGGTTTGTGTCCCCTCTAAACCATCTGATGGAGAGATGAAGTGGAAGCAGGGGAGACAAGGAGACAAGGCGACAAGAAAGCATCAGGAGCAAAGGGGCTTCAAGAGCAGAGGAGAACAACCAACTACTAACTACTGTACGGGCGGGTTTAGAAGATAAATTTTCGATTTGAACGGTAAGATGATCAGCAAAACCCGCACGCCAGTTGACGCCAGTCGCTTCAACGGGGGGAACCCCCGCACGGCGCTTCTCTCCGCAACGCGCTGGCTCCTTTATGCCGGGAGACCCGTCCACCCTTCGGGTACCCTGTGGGAACGCCTCCGGCGTACAGCAGTCCCCCAAACTCCTTCGGAGACGCTACGCGAACGCCGGAAACCGCCAAGACGGGGGCTGCTTCACCGCACTGGCTCCCCTACTAACCAATGACTAATGACTAAATACAAATCGATCAAACCCTAACAATTACTATTTATGTAAATAAATATTACAAGTATGACGTCAAAACGTTTTGCTGTCTTGACAACCATCAGCAGACTCGATATCGTAAGATACATACCCGGGTAAGACCGTTAAAGAGTTATGCAAGCTAAGCAAAAGGTTACTTTGTATTTATCGCCGGAACTGCACAGAAAACTAAAGATACGTTCAGCAGTAGATTCTGAACCAATGTCGGAGCTTGCCGAACGTGCCCTTGTTTTCTACCTGGCACATTCTGAACTAGTAGATGAAGAAACTTCTTACGGAAGTACTCATAAAGTCTATAGTTGCCCAAACTGCGAAAGTTCACTTGTCTTACGGGATGGAGAATTGGTTGCCTTGGGGCAACAGCCGGGGTTAATCGGTCAAGAACACCTTCCAATGGAAGAGATGGAAAAAGAATTAACCCATCCTAAGGGTGAGGAAGAATTAGTTCCTTGCTAGATAGGAATTAGGAAGACAACTTTTGAATTCATGATTCCGCCGTTTTTGCCAGAAGTGATGTCTGGAGTGTCTGTAAAAGGTCTCAAGTAGGTCGATGTATGAAAGAAGAGCTCAATATTCTCATTCAGGCTCAATACCCTTTAATCTACCTTGTGACCTCCGAGGAAGAGCGGGCTGAGCAAGCAATTTTTACAATCGCTCAATCATCCAAGCCACAGCGCCGAGTGTACGTTTGGACAGTAACTCATGGCATCGTGGAGTATGGTCAACCCCGTAACGTGACTCAACACAACACCGTATCTCCGGAAGCGGCGATTGAGTGGATTATTAGACAGAGAGAGCCAGGCATATTTATTCTTAAAGATTTACATCCTTTTATTGATGCGCCTGCGACAACGAGATCTTTGCGAGATGCGATCGCCGGTTTTAAAGGTACGCAGAAAACAATTCTCTTAATGTCGCCAATGCAGCAAGTACCCATTGAACTGGAAAAAGAAGTTGTTGTTCTAGATTTTGCACTTCCAGACATGGGTGAATTAAATAAAGTTTTAACTAATCATATAGATCACCATCGTGGGCGGCGGTTGACAACAGAAGCACGAGAAAAACTTTTAAGAGCAGCTTTAGGATTAACTAAGGATGAAGCTGAGAAAGTTTATCGTAAAGCACAAGTAACAACTGGGCGCTTAACGGAAGAAGAAGTAGATATAGTTCTATCTGAGAAAAAGCAGCTAATCAGACGTAATGGTATATTAGAGTACATAGAAGAAGATGCAACCATTGACGCAGTTGGCGGCTTGGAAGAGTTGAAGAAGTGGCTCAAGCAACGCTCTAATGCTTTTACAGAGAGAGCGCGGGAGTATGGTTTACCTCAACCAAAAGGAATGTTAATCTTAGGTGTTCCAGGTTGTGGAAAATCCCTAATTGCGAAAACAACTTCTCGACTTTGGGGCTTACCATTGCTGCGGTTAGATATGGGACGAGTCTATGATGGCTCTATGGTGGGGCGCTCGGAAGCTAATTTAAGGAATGCCCTAAAAACAGCAGAATCGATTTCTCCAGCAATTTTATTTATTGATGAGTTAGATAAATCCTTTGCTGGTAGCACAGGTTCTTCAGATTCTGATGGTGGTACCTCAAGCAGAATTTTTGGCTCTTTCTTAACCTGGATGCAAGAGAAAAAATCCCCAGTATTTGTAATGGCGACAGCTAACAGAGTCGAAAGGTTGCCAGGGGAATTTTTGAGAAAGGGTCGTTTTGACGAGATTTTCTTTGTGGATCTGCCAACACCAGAAGAACGGCAGGATATCTTCACTATCCACTTAAGTAAACGCCGTAGTGACATTTCTAGATTTGACCTTGAACAACTATCTAAAATGTCGGATGGCTTTTCTGGGGCTGAAATTGAACAGGCGATCGTGGCGGCGATGTATGAAGCTTTTGCCCAAGATCGAGAGTTCACCCAGCTAGATATTATTGCTGCAATTAAAGCGACATTGCCGCTGTCTCGAACGATGCAAGAACAGGTAACGGCTCTAAGAGATTGGGCTAGACAGCGTGCTCGACCGGCAGCAGCCTCCGTTGCTGAATATCAGCGAATGGAGTTTTAAAAGCTTTCCCTGCGAAAACAGGGTAAAGGCTAGCACCAAATGCTAGCAGTTTAAAAAAACCGCGTCTAGTTAACGCGGCTTCTTCTAAGACTAATCGTTGTCCTTTTTCTCACTTCTCTTTGGAGGAAACCCAAATGTCTCATTTTAGCACTCTGCGTACCAAGATCACCGATGCTGAAATCCTCAAGCAATCCCTACGTGACCTTGGCATCACAGTAAAAACTGAAGCAGATGTTCGTGGTTATAACGGTCAGCGTGTTCGTTCTGACATCGTAGCAGTTTTGGAAGGCGAATATGATCTCGGTTGGTCTCGCAACAGCGATGGTTCTTTCGACCTAATCGCAGACCTGTGGGGCGTAGCTAAGAAGCACAATCAGACCGAATTGATTAACTCAATCAATCAGAAGTATGCTGTTAACAAGACCTTGACTGAAGTTAAACAACGCGGTCTGCAAAATGCCAACGTTAAGTTGGTACTGCAATAGAAGTTTCTCTGCGCGTTCCCAAAGCTGTACGGGTTAACCAGGTCAAGAGCGGTTAGCCCGCTTTTTTTCCGGACTGGGTTTGTTTCCAGTCCTTATTAGTTTACAGCTTTTACTGTGCTATATCTAAATTTAACATTTTTTAAAGTTTGCCTTCATTGTTTTTGATTCAAAAACCAAGTTTTTTGATTAAACCTTAGCAACAGGAAACTGCACCTCTGTTACATAGGATTCATTATTTTGTTCGTTGCCACCGATAATATAAACCTCGCGGTTCGGGGCAATAATTTTATAGCCGTTGGCTTCAATCCAAGAGATGAGGGCTGTATAGGCTTGATTACTAGTTTTGTAACTACCGTTATGAACTGCGCAAGCCATTTTCTCAAAACCTGGTAATTCATACACTTTTATACGCTTGTTAATAGATACAAAACTTTCCGCTGATGCAACAGCCTCCCAATCAACATCAGACTCTTTGTATGCCCAATCGTGCCAAATGCCCGCACAATAAGCAGGTTCCTTAATTCCTTGTAGCAGAAGACTTTCAAATAACTCATCGTAAAGTCGCGACACAGCAGCAAAATTTGGAATAATTTTTCGTATTGATGCAACTTTGATTGGTTCCACTTTTTTAAGCACAATTCCGTATTTTGGTATGCTTTCCTCTTCGATTTGCTTAAGTCGTGCTTCTACTCGCAACAAGCGTGCCTGTTCTTCCTCTACCAAATGCTGAAGTTCTGCTTGCTTAAGTCTCAGCATGCCGCGAATTTCTGCTGGTGGGAGATTTTCGTTTAGCAGTCTGGCAATTTGTTCTAAAGAAAAGCCCAAATCTTTGAGTGCTAAAATGCGATTAAGTTGTGGTAACTGTTCAGCACAGTAGTAGCGATAACTTGTAAATTCATCTACATAAATTGGTTTGAGCAATCCCAGTTGATCGTAGAGGCGCAGTGCTTTTACCGTTACTTGACTGAGTTTGGAAAAATCACCTATTTTCAGCATCTCTCCAGCTTTTATTCAACTATGATTCAGGTGGCCAATTAGGAATGTGTGTTAGTTCTAGCTTGATACCATCTGGATCTAGAAAATATACAGCATAATAGCCAGGCATATAATCATACTCAAAAGGAGGATCGAGAATCTCTACACCCATTTCGATCAGCTTTTGGTAAAGTTTATCTACGTCTTTTCGACTATCTGCACTAAAAGCCAGATGGTGTAGCCCTGGAGAATAGCGATCGTGTTTTTGATTGGGTGATTTGGGGTTAGATGGAGAAATAGTAATGACACCATTAGAACTTGCCCAGAGAATTAATTGTTCTGTTGTTTCTGTTTGTTCATAACCTAGAAATCCTAAAAGCAGATTGTAAAAAGCTTCTGAACGCTCTAAGTTAGAGACTGTTAAGGCTATGTGATTGATAGCTCCCAATTTCATTGTTTGTTACCTCTTACTTGTGGTTATTTCTAGTGCACACCCTCCCCTAAGGGTAAAGTCAAGAGCTATTGCGAGAAAATTTTTATGAGTTTACACCAACCTCTAGAACGACTGTTAGCGCTGGAAGGTTGCTACAACACCCGCGATTTCGGTGGCTATGAAACTTTAGATGGCAAAAAGACACGCTGGCGTACTGTGTTGCGCTCAGATAGCCTACATCGTCTCACCCCAGCAAGTCAGCAGTTATTGTTGAATTACGGTGTGCGAACAATTATTGACTTGCGTTATCTGTCTGAAGTCAATCAGACTCCTAATGTCTTTTCTACTTCGCCTCATGTGACTTATTTCAACCTACCTTTGTTTGGCGAAGAACTAGAAGCTGAGATGAGGAAAGCAGGAACATTATTTAAACAATGCTTGCTGCTACTTGATTGCTGTCAGCAACAAATTAAAACGGTGATGAGTGCGATCGCTACTAATGAGACTCCAATCTTAGTGCATTGTGTTGGTGGCAAGGATAGAACCGGTTTGATAGCAGCTTTATTACTTGCTGTTGCCAATGTCCCCGTAGCTACAATTGCTCAAGACTATGCCATGAGCGCAGATTACCTTGCTGCTTTTTACGCACCAATGCTAGAAACACCAACAAAGCAAGGCTATGCTCATATGTTTAAGTCTCCACCAGAAACAGTTGGAGAGACTTTCAATTATTTGGAGCAACAGTATGGCGGAGTTGTTAGTTATTTAAAGACAATTGGCATGACTGGTGAGCAAATCAATCATTTACGTGAGATGCTGGTTGATTGATTAGTTAGTTTTTTCAATGACTGTTGTTTCTTCTGTATCTGTTATTGTTCCAGCCACAACTGCTAATTTGGGGCCAGGATTTGATTGTATCGGTGCAGCGCTAACGCTGTATAACGAATTTAAGTTCACTAACCACAATCAAGCTGGAGTCACAATTACTGTGACAGGTTTAGAGGCGGAACAAGTTAAAACTGATGAAAGTAATCTGCTTTACCAGGCTTTTGTAAAGTTATATCAACACTTGGGACAGACTCCCCCACCCGTGCAAATTGATATTAAACTGGCTGTACCTCTAGCACGGGGTTTGGGTAGTTCGGCAACGGCAATTGTCGGTGGTTTGGTTGGTGCTAATTTGTTGGCGGGTGAACCTCTGACTCAGTCACAGGTAATGGAGTTAGCGATCGCAATGGAAGGACACCCAGATAATGTTGTTCCTGCCCTGATTGGAGGCTGCCGTCTGGCTGCCAGCAGTGACTGGGGCTGGGAGATTTGTGATGTTCCTTGGCATGAAGATATTGTGCCAGTGGTAGCAATTCCTAATTTTGAGCTTTCTACCCAGGAGGCGCGACGGGTGTTGCCAACTCAGGTGAGCCGTGCAGATGCAATTTTTAATACAGCTCATCTGGGACTGTTGTTACGCGGTTTGGAAACTGGTAGGAAAGATTGGTTGCGGGCTGCTTTGCAAGATAAATTACATCAGCCTTACCGAGAATCATTGATTCAAGGTTATGAGGATGTCAAAGAAGCTGCCCTTGCTGCTGGTGCTTGCGGTATGGTAATTAGTGGTGCTGGCCCTACACTATTAGCATTAACAGATACAGCCCATTCGGAAGTTGTAGTAGCAGCAATGTCGTCCGCCTGGCAGCAACAGGGAATTTCACCAGTAGTGCGATCGCTTGCTGTTGATACTCAAGGAGCAAGAAGCTTTTGTTAATCATTAGTCATTTAATCACAAATGACAACAACACAGGATAAATAACAATGGAGCAATATCAGGCAGAAATAGCAGCAATTCAAGCTCAAATTCAGGCTTTGCGTCAAGAACGTACCTATCTTGCTGTCAATATTACGCCTCCAGAGAATGATTCACCTCAAGCAATAGCAGAAGTGTACCGTCGGCAAGCGAAAGAAAATGCTGAATTGTTTGCAGAACTGAAGGGCATAGATGATGCTATTGCTGCCCTAGAAGCTCAATTGAAACAAAAACAAGCCCAGTTAACGCGTCGGCAGACACAATCAATTCAACAGCAGCAGCTAGAGGAGGCTAAAAAACAGGCTCAAATTCATGCTGAACGTATTAATGAACTAGCAGCTGAACTTGCAACAGAAATACGCAGTCTCAAGGCTTGCGCCGATCAACTTAGCCCTCTTTACTGGCAAGTTTATTACAAACCCTTTATCACTGGTTTCAAGACTATTTCCGTTCCCCATGTCCGTTCTGATGGGGAAGTATGGACGATTGTTAATCGGATTGTTTAAAGTCCACTAAAAATATAGATCCCCGACTTCTTGGAGGAGTCGGGGATCTAGAAAATTTCATAACAAATATCCTCCTTCAGACAGTTGATATTAAGATATGTAACGGTGGTGGAAGCCACCATTTTTTGTTGACGTAGCAATTCTTAACATTTAGAATAAATCTAGAGAATTTTATAAGTATTTATTACTATTTATGCCTAATATTTAATCTTCTAGAGATAAATAACGTTTACAAAAGTATGAACTGCTTAATATAATGTAATTAAAAGCGAAAATGAAAAACGATTGTCAGTGATGATTGCTCAAATACCCTGGTTAACAACCATAATCCTCTTGCCGCTGGTGGCTGGTTTAGCCATCCCGCTCATCCCAGATAAAGAAGGTAAAACAGCTCGTTGGTACGGTTTGGGAGTAGCGATCGCCGACTTTGCCCTCATGATTTATGCCTTTTGGCATAACTACGACTTTCAAAACACCACCTACCAACTGGTTGAAAAATATGCCTGGGTGCCGCAAATCGGCTTAAATTGGTCAGTAGCAGTCGATGGTTTGTCAATGCCGCTAGTACTGCTAACAGGCTTAATCAACACACTCGCAATCTTCGCGGCTTGGAAAGTAACCAACAAGCCGCGTTTGTTTTATGGTTTGATGCTGGTGTTGTACAGCGCCCAGATTGGGGTGTTTGTCGCTCAGGATCTGCTGCTATTCTTCCTGATGTGGGAAATTGAATTGGTGCCTGTGTACCTGTTAATTTCCATCTGGGGAGGACAAAAGCGTCGTTATGCCGCTACCAAATTCATTCTCTACACCGCAGCCGCTTCAATATTTATCTTGGTAGCAGCTTTTGCGCTGGCATTCTATGGAGATACCGTTAGCTTTGACATCACAACCTTGGGAATGAAGCAATATCCCAAAGCTTTGGAACTCCTAGCTTATGCAGGTTTCTTGATTGCGTTTGGCGTGAAGATGCCAATTTTCCCTCTCCACACTTGGTTGCCCGATGCTCATGGTGAAGCTTCCGCACCTGTTTCAATGATTTTAGCTGGTGTGTTGTTAAAGATGGGTGGTTATGCCCTGATCCGCATCAACATGGAAATGCTGACTAATGCTCATGTTTACTTTGCCCCAGTGTTGGCAATTTTGGGTGTAGTCAACATTGTTTACGGTGCTTGCTGTGCCTTTGCTCAAACAAATCTCAAGCGTCGCTTGGCTTATTCTTCGATCGCCCACATGGGTTTTGTTCTGATTGGTATCGCTTCCTATACAGAAGTAGGTATGAGCGGTGCCGTACTGCAAATGATTTCCCACGGTTTGATTGCCGCTACCTTGTTCTTCCTGTCTGGCGTGACTTACGAGCGTACTCACACCTTGATGATGGATAAAATGGGCGGTATTGCCAAGGTAATGCCGAGAACCTTTGCTCTGTTTACTGCTGGTGCGATGGCTTCTCTAGCGCTACCGGGAATGAGTGGTTTTGTTGGTGAATTGATGGTATTTTTGGGAATTGCTAACAGCGATGTTTACAGTTCCAGCTTTAAAGTTGTAGTTGTGCTCCTATCTGCTGTAGGCGTGATTATGACTCCGATTTATTTACTGTCGATGTTACGCCAAGTGTTCTACGGCAAGCAAAACACCGAACTACATTTGGATGCAATTGTACCTGATGTTAAACCCCGCGAACTATTTATCACCGCTTGCTTGATGATTCCTATCATCGGTATCGGTTTGTATCCAAAATTGGCAACACAAACTTATGATGTCAAGACTGTAGAAGTTGCAGCCCATGCCCGTCAATTTCTACCAGTTGTAGCCAGACAGCAACCATCAAGTTTATATTCCAGCGTTTTTACAGCGCCGACGTTGGCTACTTCCCAAACTTCAAGTTTAATTAATATAGCTGATTAGATATTTCTCCCACAGGCTGGTGCTATTAAATAATTTTAGAAACAAAAGATGGGGGTGATTGTGCGATCGTCCCCATACTTTTTACCAAAAATATTTATTTTCTATCACTGTTGTTTGGCGGCTGGATGAGTCGTATTTAAGGAGGTATTCGCGGGCGATCGCTTCTTTATCTCGCAGAGTTTGAACTTCTTTTTTTCCGATTTCTGTGTCTGTGGAAAGTAAAATCACTTGATGGCTGGCTGAGGGAAAGTAACGTTCAACTAAGTTACTGCGGTGCGAAGAATCTAATCTCCCCAAGGGTGTGTCAATCGCCACTGGCAAACGACGCCCTGATACTCGCGCCAAGCCCCACAAAAAAGCGATCGCTAAAAGTTGTTTTTCTCCTGCCGAAAGACGATGTTTGGGAACCGATTTACCTTGTGAGTTATACAAAGATAAGCTGAAGCTATTAGTATCAATGGCAAGGCGATGCACTAAATCAGATTTGTGCAGTAGATAGCGAAAGCACTCAGTGACTTCATTTTCTAATTTATTTAATTTTCTTAAAGTCAAACGCTCTCGAAAAAGTTTAAGTGTTTCTTGAACCCTCACCGAAGCAACAATAATATGTTCTATATTTTTGCGGTCTAAAGTTTGTTTAGTATATTCTTGTAAATCCTTCTTTAGCTTTTCAATTGCAGTCTCTAATTCAACTAGACGGCGGCGTGTTGTTTCGCAATCAGCTTTAACTTCAGCAACTTTCTTTTGTGCTACTTGCATTGCATCACGTAATTTATTGTATTCTTCTGGTGATGCTGCTGTCTGCACCTGTCTTTCTAAACTGATGATTTCTTCTTCTTTAGTTTTCAGAGTAGCTAGTTGTTGTTTTGCAGAGATTTTAGCATTCTGTAAATAATAAATAACATTACCTAACTGACTGAGAGCTTCATCATCAGCGAATAACCAAAGTTCTTCTTGTAGAGAAGAGGAATTTTGCATCTGCTCATCTTCTGCTAGAAAAGCTTTGATTTTCTCAACTTGTTCTTCTGCAATACTTAAATTATTAATCAATTCGAGCAAGCGCTGATCTCGCTCCAATAATATATCTCGTGCTATTCGTCCTTGCCGAATACGAAATTCTTTTTCTCCTTGGGCTTGCACTTGCGAGAGTAATGGTTGAATTAACACCAACGGTAAAACATCGCCAGCTAATTCACACATCACCTGACGAGTTTGTTCAGCTTCTGCGGTTGTTTCTTCCTTCTGTTTATCTAACTGACTGCGTTCGGCTGCGATTTTACCGCCTTCAGAAATAAATTTATCAATAGCTATAGCTTGTGATTTTTCAGCTAATTGTAATTTTTTTTGTAGAGAAACAAATTTTTGTGTTTCTATTTTATATTCATCTTGTAATTGCTTTAATTCTTGTTCAATCTCTTCTAAATTTTCTAATTCCTGCTTGTCTGCTACTTCTTTACGTTTGCGATTAACTAAAATCTCTATATCGCCAGTCAAACGTTCAGCCAATTCTAATCCTAACAAAGCGCGAATCGCATCCACAACAATTGGTGGTGGTATTTCCTGTTCTGCTAACTCCTTCACTTGTTCTCCATCAAAAAGAAACAAGTTAGATATTCCTAAAGGTAGTAAATTCTCAATATACTCATCCCAGATATTAACTAAAGCTTCAACAGGCCAGGTGTCATCATCACCCAAAATACCTAAATTATCTTTACCATCTTTAGGGTTTCTTTCCCATGTTCGCACAATTCTGTATTTAACTGGTTGGTCATTTTCAATGTGTTCAAATACTAATTCAATGCGAGTTTTATCATTGGCAGGTGTATGACTGTTAACGCATTGAGTGAGAAAATCCCCATAGCTTAAATTTCCACGCGTAGAGCATTGGGCGCGATGTCCATAAAGTGCGAGACGAATCGCATCCATGAGCGTTGTTTTTCCCCCTCCATTCATCCCACCTAAGAGAAGAATTGGGCGAGCATTATCTTTAATTTTTGGATCGAGATTTATTACCTGACGCCCATTGTAGGGGCCAAAATTTTGGAGTACAAGTTCAAGAAAAATCATGGTACTAGGGACTATGGATTAGGGACTAGGGGCTAGGATGAGGAGGGGGGAGAGGAGCCAGCGCCGTGGGCGGGTTTCCCGACTTGGGGCGACTGGCGTGGGAAGACAAGGAGCAAGAACGTGAATCAAGATTCTCCGTGTCCCCGTGTCCTCTTTACCCAATCCCCAATCACCGTTCCCCAGTCCCGAATTTGACATTCGCCCAAGTCTTTGGTTTAGCAGCCGAGGGTTGATCTGTGGAATCAACAAATGGCTCGCTCTTTACTTCCACTTGTTCACTTGTTACATCCGTTGCTTTATCTGCTACTACAAAATCCCCTAAAGTTAGCTGCTTTACCTTTTCCACATCTCCTTGAGCAGCCGCGGTTTTCAAATCTCTTTTCAAATAAGCATTTTTAATTGCTTCTTCTTGGGAACGAGAGCTAGTATCAAAACATTTCTCTAGGGCGTCATATATGCCTACACGCCGCGCCATCTTACGAAACTGGCGTTCTGTGTCCAAAAGCTTCGCCATCAATTCTAGGTGCATGGCATCACCTTCACAAATTTCTTCTAGCACTGCCCACTCGTCGCTACCCAACAGACTATAGTCAGCACCAGGGCGGGGATCTTGGAATTCTTCACCAGTCACTTCTTTATATATGCGGGGTAAACTATCATCAAATTCATGTTTTTGTTCTAGCCAGATGCGGCGAATTTCGCTTAGTTCTTCGGGAGCAAGTAGCGTAATATCGCGCATACTTTGTGGTGCTGTATGGCGGATTTGTGTTTGTGCTTCTAATACTCGTCTTAGCCAATGTTCGCGCCAATATTTAGTATAGGGGCCTGGAATTGGTTCTACTGATTTTTCTCCATCTTTGTTGCGCTCAAAAAGTTGGACATCCCCCCAAATTCTTCGGAAATCTCTTCTGTCGCGATCATCTTCTGCATCTAATTCATTACGGATATCCAATAAAGGCTGCATCCATTCTTTTTCTTCATCATTTTGGATCATTGCCTGCATCGATTTATCCTGACTCACCAGCGTGCAAACCCAACACCCAAATCGGGAATCACCACAACTAGGAGTGGAAGTATCAACAACTAAGGGGCATTCGTTATCTGCGGTTGCACCTCTGTAGATGTTGAATAATTCTTTGTTGCTCCCTCCCCAAGGATTGTCACACTGATTGAGATAAATCCAGACATCATTATTACTCCAGTCTTCAATGGGGGTGTAAATTAAAGAATTGAGCAGACTACCATTAGGACTGAGGCGATCGCGCACTCTACGCATTTGATGCTTTTCCATTGTGGCTGCACGTTTTGAACTTTCGGCTTTGCGAGTACCCAAAACCAGAATTGTTTCACCATTCGCTCGAACCATCTCGCGGATAAAATGGTTAGCCGGATTAATTTTCAGACGTTGGGTACACCAACGAAATTGATTGCGTGGTGCGGGGTAGCCTTTGCCAATTAGATTTACCCAAAATGTATCTTGAATCACAGGCTGTAGCAGATGAGGTTCAACAGGCATTTGTTGTTTATGTGCCGCAGACTTTAGCTGTTGCAAAGATTTACGTACCCAAGCAGAAACAATCGGGTTTTCTACTTTAGTATCTGTTGTAATTACATGAATTGTTTTAGTTCGTTTTTCTTTTGGGAGGGCAGCGATCGCATTCCAAACTAGCTGCAACACCGTACTAGAATCCTTTCCCCACGATACTCCTATAATCCAAGGTATTTCGTCCAAACAATATAACTCTTGGATCTCAGCAGTGAGAACTGGTATCTCATCCAGCACAGTAGTACGCACTTTTCCATCTTGATTTTCTGCTTTTTGTGCTGTAGCCATTTCTCCCTACCTATGTAAATACAGGTAAATTCATCCCTAAACCCTTCCTGTCAGCTAGGAAGAGAAAAGATAAGATGATGCAATATTTATCACCCTTTATATATGTACTGGAAGTACAACCATAGTATTGTAATCTTTAAAGGTTTTTAAAAACTTTACTTGCTGAATCAATTCTCTTGGAAAATTATTCTGATTTATAATTTAAGACTTTAAAAATTAACATGGATGAAAGTGCTGCCTACCCAACTGCTGATATTGCCAGTGAGTTCCTAGAAAGGGAAAACAAGGATAAACAGGTGCTGGCTATTTTACTAGAAAAGTTCATGAACCAGAAAGATTGGATTTTGGTTCAAAAGACAGAAATGGGTGGTACTGAGGCCTATGTTAGCTCTGTTACCTTAGAATGGCTTGCGGGTAGAGTTCGCTTTGCATCTGCCTTACCCCTACTTCAGCAAAAATATAATCCGCAGACAGATAATGTTGAGATTGACGCCGAGAGTATTGACGAAATTCAGCAACGCCCCCTTGATTGGTCGCGTCAACTACCACTAGCTCAGTATCTGTTAAGTTGCAAAAATCACAAGTTTCCACCTGTGTTGGTAGCGATAAATCAACCGTGGGTGGACAATTCCCAAGCTACTGAGTGGAATAGCCAAGGAATAGCTTTAAAATCTACTACAAATTTTACACCGCTAGATAAAGAAGGCAAGGTTGGTTTATTAAACGTTTTTGAGGAGGATGTAACCATCTATGCACTGGATGGACAACACCGCCTTATGGGTGTACAAGGGTTGATGGAATTGCTGAAAACTGGCAAACTCCAGCGCTATAAAAAGGATAAATCTCCTGACAACACGTTTATTACCGAATCTGACTTGATTCAGCAGTATAATATTCAACCAGCCTATCTGCAAAATTTATCTAAAGAAAAAATTGGTATTGAGTTCATTTGTGCAGTTGAGCAAGGGGAAACCCGCGAACAGGCAAGACGACGCGTCAGATCCATCTTTGTGCATGTTAACCTCATGGCTGCACCTTTAACAAAAGGTCAGTTAGCCCAGCTCAACGAAGATGATGGTTTTTCTATTGTTGCTAGAAAAATCGCTGTAACCCATCCGCTTTTGGAACAGCGAGAAAGCCGAAATCCTCGCGTAAATTGGAATAGTGCTACAGTTGCAGCCAAGTCAACAGTTTTAACGACACTCCAAGCACTGAAAGATATGTCTGAGCGATACTTGGGACAAAAATTTCCTCACTGGAAACCCTTAGATAAAGGTCTAATTCCCATGCGCCCAGAGGATGAAGAACTGGAGGAGGGAATCGGAGAGTTTCACAAGCTTTTTGATTATTTGGCAAGTCTTCCTAGTTATAAGCTTTTAGAAGATGAGGATACGCCAGCCTTACGGCGATTCAGTTTTGAGAAAGATGGGGGCGAAGGAAATATGCTTTTCCGCCCTGTCGGTCAAGTGGCTGTAGCGCAAGCTTTAGGAATCTTGGTTTTCCGCAAAGGATTTAATCTCGACAATATTTTTAAGAAACTGCGGAAGTTTGATCAACAAGGTGGTTTTAGTAGCATGGAGTTCCCCCAGTCTATTTGGTATGGCATTTTGTACGATCCAAATAAAAAACGGGTGCAGGTTGCTGGGCGAGATTTAGCAGCTAAGTTACTTATTTATATGTTGGGTGGAATTGAGGATCAGATGGAACGTGCAGAACTTCGTAAAGCTTTGGCTGATGCTAGAAGAGTAGAAAATAAAACTATCGGTTTTGATGGTAATTTTGTTGAACCAAAGCAGGTAGGGCTTCCGGCTATTCTGTAGTTACTATCAAAGAATTGGCGATCGCTCAATTTTAAGGAACAATCACAATGGTTCTCACCGTTTATGAATTTATCGCTCAATGCGGCGATAGCGATCGCTATGAGTTTTCCTCAATCTTTCCCAATTTGCAACTAACAGCACAACAAGTCTTTGTGCCAGGGTGCTAATCGCCCTTCAAGTCTCAACTAGGCAAAATTCTACAAAGGGCGTATGCACCATACCTCTCCAACAATCTTCTAACGACTCCATATCTAATGGAAAAGAGCGATTGCTTTCTATGAAAGGTGCGTTAAGCAAATCGCCTAA
This sequence comes from Chlorogloeopsis sp. ULAP02, assembly GCF_038404745.2. NCBI lineage: Bacteria > Bacillati > Cyanobacteriota > Cyanophyceae > Nostocales > Chlorogloeopsidaceae > Chlorogloeopsis > Chlorogloeopsis sp. ULAP02. Next base: position 121,505 of record NZ_JAYKTT020000054.1, read on the forward strand.
CGCACCTACTGTGAAAACTGGTAACTGTTAAAACTCTCCCGCTAATGCTGCAACACAACGTTCGCAAATTGAGGGATGTTCTGTGTTCTCTCCCACATGAGTAGAGTAGTTCCAGCAGCGATCGCATTTTTGTCCTTCTGCTTCTACGACACCAATTCCCCATGCATCTGTCTGCAAGTTGTATTTCAATCCTTGCAGTTTTTCTGGTGTATCTAACATCTCTGCTTGGGAAGTAATAAAAAGATAGCGAAGTTTATCGATACCATTATCACTGGTACTATCCAGTGATTTCACAGAGGCACGTAAATGCTCATTAGCGATGTAGAGCAAAACTCTTGCTTCTAGGGAAGAACCAATCATTTTTTCTACCCTTGCTTGCTCTAATACCCTGTTGACATCAGTGCGGATTTCTCGTAACTGTTGCCAAAAAGTTGCTAATTCTGGATTCTGCCACTTGGAATCTAGCTGCACCCAACCAGCTTCAAACACCGATTTGTAAGGTGTCTTGTAGGGGAGATATTGCCAGATATCTTCAGCCATGTGACACAGCACAGGTGCGATCGCTTTTGCTAAATTTTCTAAAGCAATCTGTAACACGGTTTGACAACTACGCCGACGGAAGGCATCGGGCGCACTGATATACAACCTATCCTTAGCAATATCCAAATAGAAGTTGGATAAATCCACAACGCAGAAGTTCTGCACCGTTTGGAAAAAGCGGGAGAATTGGAAGCTATCAAAGGCTTCAGTCACTTCTTGAAATACTTCTGTGATCCGGTGCAACATATATTTATCGAGTTCTGGTAATTCCTCGAAAGGTACTGCATTTTTTTCGGGATCGAAATCGTGCAAATTACCCAACAAAAACCGCGCCGTATTGCGAATTTTGTTTCTGATATCTGTCAGTTGCTTGAGGATGTTTTTACCCAAGGGTACATCCGAGGTGTAATCTACCGAGGAAACCCACAAGCGCAACACGTCTGCTCCATAAGCTGGTTCTTCTTTCTGGTTCTTTCCACCCCCAATTACAACTTTCGGATCAACTACATTTCCTAAGGACTTACTTTGTTTGCGTCCTTGTTCATCTAGGATGAAGCCATGAGTCAAAACTGTTTTGTAGGGTGCAATACCGTTGACTGCTACGCTGGTGAGCAAACTCGACTGGAACCAACCGCGATGCTGATCCGAACCTTCTAAGTATATATCTGCTGGGTAGCGTAATTCTGGACGCTGCTTGATGACCGCTGCCCAAGATGAGCCAGAATCAAACCACACGTCCATTGTATCTGTGCCTTTACGGTAGGTACGGCCGTTATTGCGGTATTTTTCTGGCAATAATTCTTCAACAGAAAGTTCCCACCAAGCATTAGAACCTTTTTCGGCAATGATCACCTGCACGTGGGCGATCGTTTCCTCATTTAATAGTGGTTCTTTGGTTTCTTCGTCGTAGAAAACTGGAATGGGTACACCCCAACTGCGCTGACGCGATATACACCAATCAGAGCGATCGGCAACCATCGGCGTGATTCGATTTTCGCCTTGAGCGGGAATCCATCTTACCGAGGCGATCGCTTTGAGGGCTTCTTCACGAAATCCTTCCACAGAAGCAAACCACTGTTCGGTAGCACGGAAAATAGTCGGTTTTTTTGTGCGCCAATCATAAGGGTACTTGTGGACGTAAGGTTCCTCTTTGAGCAGGGAACCAGCCTCAGACAGGGCATCAATTACCGCTTGATTACCATCCCCAAGCACATTCAACCCGGCAAACTGTCCTGCTTCTTCGGTAAAGTTACCATTGTCATCAACTGGTGCCAAGATAGGTAAACCATAACGTTGACCAACGATGTAGTCTTCTTGACCATGTCCGGGTGCAGTATGTACTAACCCTGTGCCTGATTCAGTAGTTACATAATCACCGCCAACCACGATTGGGCTTTCCCGCTCATACAGGGAATGTCGGTAAGTGGAATGTTCTAATTCTTTCCCTTTGACTGTGGTTTTTACGGTTAATGCAGTTTCCAGAGTAGTAGACAGTCGTTCTACCAAATCAGCAGCTACGATTAAGTATTTAAACTTAACACTTCCTGGTGGAGAACTTACTTCCACAACTGCGTAGTTGAGTTGTGGATTGAGTGCCACTGCCAAATTCCCTGGAATTGTCCAAGGCGTTGTTGTCCAGATGGCTACACCTAAATCGTGGAGATATGGTTTTAGCGCAGGCTTCACCGCTTCGGAAAGGCTAGTAATAGCGAAAGCAGCATAGATACTACGAGAAGTGTGTCCTTCTGGATATTCTAATTCTGCCTCTGCCAAAGCAGTTTTAGAACTAGGACTCCAGTGGACAGGCTTCAAACCACGATAGATGTAACCTTTTAATACCATCTGACCGAAAACACCGATTTGCGCTGCTTCGTATTCCGGTGCCAGCGTCAAATAAGGATGATCCCAATCACCCCAAACTCCGTAGCTTTTGAAGCTTTCCCGCTGTTCGTCTACTGCATTGAGAGCAAATTCTTTGGCTTTTTGCCGTAGTTGCAAAGTTGTCAAGTTTTGCCGTTCTGCAGACTTCATGTTCTGCAAAACTTTCAGTTCAATAGGCAAGCCGTGACAGTCCCAACCAGGCACATAGCGAACTTTGCGCCCCCGTAGCAGTTGGTAGCGGTTAATAATATCTTTGAGAATTTTATTTAAAGCATGACCAAGATGCAAAGAGCCATTTGCGTAGGGTGGCCCATCATGCAGTATAAATAATTCGCCTGGATTATTCTCGGACAGGCGATCGTAAATCTTATTGTCTTGCCAAAACTTTTGAATTTCAGGTTCACGCTTGATTGCGTTCGCCCGCATATCAAAGTTAGTTTTGGGTAAATTTACTGTATCCTTGTAGCTTCCAGTTTCTGTCACAGCTTCATGCCTAAGATTTTTAGTTGTCCAGGTTTTATCAATTATAATTGTTGCCACGACTGCTACCTAAAGCACCCATGTTAATAGAAATGAGCCAAGGGTTTTGAAGTATTTAGGTTAGCTAAGACTGCAACAAATCTTCTGCCAAAGCTACTGCACCCCACAAAGGCGCATCATCTCCCAACGCTGCCGACACAATCTCAAAATTCACTTCCGGTAACGCTGTCTTTCGCGCTGTTTCCCGAATCACTTGCCACCATCTTTCTCCAGCCTTGGTTACGCTTCCACCCAAAACAAATAGCTGCGGGTTGATCAAATTCGCCACATTGCCAATACCCACTCCTAAAGCCCAAGCCGATCGCTCTAAAAGTTCCTGTGCTAACTGATCACCTTGTGCCGCCGCCTCACTCACCACCTTCCCCGTAATTAACTCCAAATTCCCACCTACTAAATTTCTAATTTTTTCTCCCCTACACCCCTGCAATTCCTCCCTCGCATCCTGTGCCAAATAAGGCCCCGACGCCAACCTTTCCACACATCCCCGCTTCCCACACAAACATATCGGCCCCGCAGGATCTACAACCATATGTCCAATTTCGCCAGCCATACCTTCCTCACCCCGCCAAGGTTTGGCGTTGAGTATCCAACCACCTCCAACGCCAGTGCTAATGGTAATGTAAAATAAACTATTATGGTTATTTCCTGCACCGTAACGCCATTCACCAAGAGCCGCTACATTAGCATCATTATCAATACTAGCAGGAACGCTATATTCCTGTTCTAATAAGTGTTGCAAAGGTATATTCTCCCATCCGCAAACATGATGTGATAATCTCACTGTACCCGTAGTTGCATTTACAGGCCCGCCAAAGCTAACACCGATCGCGGCGGGTTTCCTATCTTGGAGTAAAGATTTGATGAGCGATCGCATAATCTTTAAGTCAGTGCTAGCATTTGTATTTGCAGGCGACAGGCAGCGTTCGTAACCCAACCACTCTCTAGAACCCGCATTACTTAAAGCTGCTGCTAATTTTGTACCACCAAAATCGAGTGCCAAGATGAATGTCATACCATTTTAGATTTATCTCTCATCTCAAATGTAAGTTTGATGTGGCACAAAAAGTTTTAAAACCATCATTAAAGTTCCAAACTAGAAATTTTCTAAATTTATAAAATTATCTATTCAAATTTAAAAAAGCAAAAAAAAGCCAGTGCGGAAAAACACCACTGGCAACACGCAAAGTGAAAGCGATAACAACGAGGCTTGCTGAACTATCATCAAGAATTACAGAGGGCTAATTTCTTGTAAAGTTAAATACAATTTTTACGCAACACATCTCACTATTAAGTAGAAGTAAGTAGAAGACATCATATTAATCAATAATTTTAACAATAATTTTAATCCAAAATCTAAAATCCGAAATTAATATAAAAAGCCAGTGGTTTCCCTTTCCCACTGGCAAAAATGAATCCAAGAGCAAAACAGTCAGAATCGCTGAACTATAAATAAGAATTCCAGAAAATTCTTGTTTGATAAAGTCATATACAACATTCATGCAACGTTGTCTAAAATTCTGCAAGTACGCCATCAATAAATTGCTGTAATCTTTGATAATGGGAGCCTTTCCAATAAATCTGAGCACAACCTTGACAACGATGAAACTCCTCTATCTCCCGCTGGATGTTTTCTGGCAACTGCCCCATAACGGCTTGTTTAGTAACTGGTTGTAACAGGCTATTACAGCGCAGACATCTTTGGAAAGGAGACACCAATTCAAATAAATCAAAGCGTCGCAATACTTCTACAATTTGTTTTTGAGGATCGGTATTTCGCACGTAATAGCCATATACAACTGCACTGCGCATCAATAAGCCCCTGTCACGAGTTAAAAGAATTCGTATTTGCGTACTGGAAATTTCAGCTAATTCTGCATCATCATAATCGTTCCGATATAGGGTGTCAAAACCTAACAATCGCAAAGATGACGCCAATTTTCCTAAGTGAATATCTAAAACAAAGCGAATCACATTTAGTGGTGTCGGTCGTACTAAACTCAAAATGTGTCTTTGTTTTGCTGCGGAAATAGGATAGACATTGATAATATCTCCATCCTGAACGATGTAAGAAAAGTCTACTAATGTTCCGTTGACTTCAATACTATCAACTTCTGGATGAGGTACACCTAATGATTCAATCATGTCTTTAATTGAGCCTCTCTCTCCAAAAAAATGCTCAATTTTCCTATCTCTTTTATGTGGTGGCAAAAAATCATTTAATTCTGCGTAAAAGCTAAACTTTACTCTAGCCATAGCAAAAAATCATTATTTTATCCTATCTTAATCATTGTAACTTTCATAGATAAAAGCAAGTTACAATAGCAGAATATCTGCTAAAAACTTCAAGAAAAAATACTGAGCGATCGCACTTTGCTTTAACTATCTATCAGAGAATAACTCAAACAACTTGGTGTAGCTGTTCGCAGCTATGTAGAGCCACAACTTGAGTCTATGGATACTCCTCGCTCTGAACAAGAAAATGAGGAAGGGAAGAATTTCACCTAGAAGGCTGACTGGGATTTGCTTTTAGGCATAGTTAACCTATAATTTCCTGCTGCTATTGCCTAACTTCTAAGTTCTGAACTCTGGCTTGCCTGGTGTTTATACTCATTATAGTAATTTCTCAAACTATGCAAAAAAGCTGAATATTGAGAATCTTTATCTTTTATATTTGTCTCTATAGAGTTTGCGAATTGAAACTATTCTACTCTTAAATGCTTATTAACATTGATTTTGCTGGCTTTGCAGGCATTGAGCTACATAGTCTTTGGAAAAATTATTAGTAAAGTCTTGCATTTGTGTTTGACATCAGCTAGAGTCGAAATAGGTACTACCGATTCAGTCTCTAATTTATTCTTCAGGAGGTGCGATCGCTTAACAGGGCAATTTACAAAGTGTGCTTTTCCATTTTTGTCACGTAATTGAGATTTTCGTTAACGCAACGCGAATCAAGATACTGTAACTGCGTAAAAATACTTCTTATGGCAGTGCTATTACCAACAAATAATTGCTACCATTACAATAAAATTCATAATCTCGTTTAACTTTCTTTTTTTTATTCAATTGAGAATATTTTGCAAAATGCACCAATTTAGAGATAAATTTCAATCACCTCGAAAGGATCATTGTTCAACCCACCGTAATATAGATAAATTATTATTTATATCTACAGAAGGAGAAAATTATTTTGCTTATCTATGTTACTCCAGAGCGACTTAAATTAGTTTTTAAATCTCATGTGTTCAATAACTGAATTACAGCCGAGATGTCAGTAGAAACTCTAACTTCTTGTGATTAGGATTAACTACTCATCAAAAAAAGAGTTTATGTTTTGCTAATTTTACTTATGAGACGAAGTAGAGAAATCTCATTTGCAGCAATCAGAAAAACTATAACTCTTGACTGTAAATTGTTAATCTTTATCTTGAAAGTAGCTCAAACATTTTATAAAAAAATCATCTACAGCACAAAATTGAGTGAAAAATGATGTTATAAAGTGGCTACTAGGATAAAAATGAAAAATTGTTGTCATTCATTTTTATCTTCGTTGATAGGTGGAAGCGTATTTTGTAGCTACAAAAAGCTCGCTACAATTTTCTGGGGAAATTGTAACTAAAACTACTAACTCTGTTGGTAATATCCTTTGTTTTTTAGTTCAATCAATTACTACAGTTAGATGAATACTTTCTTTTGTTCTGATAATTCTCGTCAATTAGGAGAAGATATTATTGGCAGTGTCTCCAATCATAAGACTTATATTTTGATTGAGTGTCCCACGCCTTGGTCTACAGAAGCTTTTCACTCCAGATGGGTTCCAGAAAATTTACAGCTTTTAGTAGAGGAAATAAAACGTGCTAAACTACCGATAAATTTTCTTTTGATTGCTAATAATTTATCCCATAAAGTAAACCATAAAACACTGTTAATTTATCAAAAGCAGGATGGGTTGAGTCATGGTTACCAAAAGCGAGAGTTTCATCTAGAAAATATAGAGCAAGCAGCAGCTGTAATTAGAAAATGGTTGTGGGATAGAAACTCTAATTATGAAGTAGAGGCAACTCCAACTAGAGATTTTTTAGTATGTACCCACGGTAGTCACGATCAATGCTGCTCTCGATATGGTAATCCCTTTTATTTTAACGCTACAAGTATTGTTGATGAATTAAATTTGAGTAATGTCCGACTTTGGAAATCCAGTCATATTGGCGGACATAGATTTGCTCCTACATTAATCGATTTTCCTGCTGGAAGATATTATGGCAATCTCGATCAAGAATCATTTAAATCAATTTTGACGCGTACTGGCGATATTAAATGCTTGCAAAAAGTTTATCGAGGTTGGGGAATTCTACCAAGTTCAATTCAGGTTTTGGAAAGAGAACTCATTTTTCGCTATGGATGGGATTGGTTCAATTACAAAGTGGCAGGCAGAATCATTGAGCAAAGTGCAGACAAAAATACAATTCGTGCTGAACTAACTTTTGAAAAGCCTGATTGTTCGCAATACAATTATCAAGCTAGGTTAGTGAAGGACGAAACAAAAACTGTAGAATTGAAGAGTTCCTGTCATGCCAAACATGAGTCAGTATATGTTAAATATGCTGTTGCTAGTCTCTGGTTGACTTCTACAAATCTTATCACCTGTAGTGCGTAAGATTTATTCTTTTTCTGGACGAATACTCATATACTTGTCTGTGCGAATAGCATTGATGACGCAGCGGATATGGCTTTCTTCTGCACCCAATGTTTTGAGTAAATGATTTCCCAACTCAAGCGCCGCTTCAAATTCAGGTTGTACGACTTCTCTTGCACCCATTTGAGTCAAAAAGTCAATTTCGCTGTCAATGTGCGATCGCACAATCACATCTAATTGAGGTGCAATAGAGAGCGCCCGTTTGAGGAGCAATCTGGTACTAGCAGGATCTGGTAATGCTATTGCTAGAGCTTTAGCGGTTGGCAAATGTGCTTTTTCCAATACTGACTCCGAATCAGCATCGCCAAAAATATAAGGTATTTGGTGAAAACGCAACCTTTGCACAGCTGCTTCGCTATTCTCAATCACCAAAACAGGATATCCCTGGCTTTGTAAAATCTTGACAATTACTTGCCCGACTCTCCCGTAACCAGCAACTACCACATGATTGCTGATTCTTTCTGGCAGAAATATGGTTTTAGGAGCCGAAAATCGCCGCAGAAAATTTGTTAACCAAGGTATGTGGTTAAACTTATCTGCGAGGCGAGGCGCAGAGTCTAGCCACATGGGAGTCAGCACCAGCGTAATTGCTGTTGTTGCCAACAGTAAAAGATAGGTTTGTTGGGAGATGAGTTGTAACCTCCAGCCTTCCAAAGCTAAGACAAAGGAAAACTCTCCAATTTGATTGATACCAAAACTGACGATGACAGCGGTTTTAAGAGAATAACCAAACCTAAGAACAATCGGTAAAACAATCGCTGCTTTGCCCAACATTACCAACATCACTAGCCCTATAATCAGTCCTAAGTTCTGGATCAGCAAAACCGGATCGATGAGCATACCAATCGAAGCGAAAAAAAGACTGGCGAAAGTGTCTCGCAAAGGCAGAACTTTTGCTAGTGTTTGATCGGCATAGTCAATTTCAGAAATCATTAACCCGGCAACAAATGCTCCCATCGCAATAGACAAGCCCAGACTAGCTGTAGTCAAAGCCACACCTAAACATAGAGCAATTACTGCTAAAAGAAATAATTCATTGCTTTCGGTAGCAGCAAAACTGCTGATCAGGCGAGGCACGATCCATTTACTTAAGGCGATCGCTACTGCCACAAACACCAGGATTTTAAATACGGCAATGCCAAGCGCCAAGGCAATATTTTCTGGTTGCTGCAAAGCAGGCAAAATTGCTAATATCACGCCTAATGCCAAATCTTGGGCGATTAAAATCGCCAACATTATTTGTCCATGTAATGTATTAATTTCTCCTCTATCTGTCAGTGTTTTTAACACTACCGCCGTTGAAGATAGAGAAAGAACCACTCCTAAGAAAATTCCCTGAGAAAGTCCGGAAGCCCAACCTAACAGAACAGTCACAAAAGCTACCAGTACTGTTGTCAAACTTATTTGTAATATGCTTCCTTGTAAGGCAATATTTTTAACTCGTTTTAGTTCTGCTAAAGAGAATTCTACACCTAAGGCAAAAAGCAGAAAGGCAACACCTATCTCCGCTAAAGATTTAATCTGGGGAACATCGCTTAAGAGCTTGAAGCCGAAAGGCCCTACAATTAATCCACTGGCTAGATAACCAAGCAAAACAGGCTGACGTAGTCGGTTTGCCAGATAACCTCCCACTACCGCAGCCCCTAAGACAATGGTGAAATCCAAAATCAAACTTTGCTCAGTTGCCATGTTTGCTACAGGTTGCCACAACTGTAGTAGTTTACTCTTTTAGGCTAACCTGACATCATGCAAGCTATTCAAATCAATATTTAAATACTAGTAAGTAATCAGTTTCCCTTTCAATAAATAAGGCAGCTATGCTGGAGGCAGTAGACACTTCGTGTCTACTTGCAGAAGTCGCTGCGCGCCTACCTTCGGTAGGCAGAAGGAAAGAAACACGTTTCCCTCTAAAAGTTCCCTGTTTCCTGTTCCCTGTCTCCTATCCCCTGTACCCTAGATTCCAGGATAGGACAAAACATTTGCGATCGCGCTTCCGTTAATATCTATAGATTTTTAGCACAAATGTTTGTCCATAAAGAAGCTACTTTTCAGCGATTATTTCCTTTGAAACTTGATCTGCCCTAGTCTGATTTTGTTTAACTTGCTTTGCTATAGCAATGACATAGGTTGATAGCAAAATGGTGATGAGAATACCGTCCATCGCCAACCTCCCTGGTAGGTGTTGTTGTGTAATTACCGAAAAGGCGCTTAGAGTCCCTAACTAATACATCACCACGTTCAACGGTATTTCCTGATTTATATACAAATAATTTAATTTTTCTACCAGATATCATTAGTATAAATGTTTATTCCGCTGGGGTTAGACACTTATCATTAGTTAGTGGTTAGTTGTCTATTGCTCCCCCATCTTCCTTATTTCCCCTATCTCCCCCTCCGCTCTCTTCTCACGTTCTTCCTAGCATCTGCAAATTGTGTAAAGTTGCATAAAGCCCTCCTAGTTGGAGTAACTCTTCGTGACTTCCTTGTTCGATTAATTCGCCGCGTTTGAGTACGAAAATCCGATCTACGTTGCGAATTGTCGATAAGCGGTGGGCGATAATAATCGCGGTACGTCCTACCATTAGCTTGTTTAAAGCTTGTTGAATCAATGCTTCTGTTCCCACATCCAAGCTAGCTGTTGCTTCATCTAGTACTAAAATTTGGGGATTGCGGATAGTAGCACGAGCAAAGGCTAAAAGTTGCTTTTGACCGCTAGAAATATTGGTACCTCGCTCCCTGAGTTGTGTATGATATCCTCTGGGAAGTTGTTCAATAAACTGGGCGACATTAGTTCTCTGGGCTGCTTTTTGAATTTCCTCAAAAGTGTATCCATCTCCTAAAGTGATGTTGCTTTTAACATCACCAGCAAATAAAAATGCCTCTTGTAAAATCACTGCCATATAGCGGCGCAATTCTGCTTGAGGTAGTTCCCGGATATCAATACCATCAACGAGGATGCGCCCTTTGCTGGGTTCATAGAGGCGACATAAAAGGCGAATAATTGTACTTTTTCCAGCACCAGTAGGCCCTACTAATGCTACTTTCTCACCAGGATGAATAGTAAAATCTAAGTCTTTAATTACATATTCGTCATCATTCTTATAGGAGAACCACACGTGTTCAAATTTAATTTCTCCTAACTGTGGTTTAGTATTTTGATCAGGTGAGTCAAGATTTTCTTCAATCTCGTCAATGTATCCAAATTGAGAATCGAAAATTGAGATTCTAGGATTGGCGCGATCGCGTATTTCTATTGGTTCATCTAAAATATCGATCACGCGCTCAATCGCCGTAAAACCAGCTTGAATTACCGTAAATTTTTCTGCAAACTGCTGTAGGGGCTGGAATAATCGCTCGGCATATAAAATAAATGCAGATAATATTCCGAATGTCAAGTTTTCTTGTAATAGTAAATAACCACCAACCAACAAAACAAGTGCGATCGCAACCAAAGAAACCCATTCTAGGGTTGCAGAAACCGCAGACTCATTAAAGATGGTTTTGTCTACCTCTTTGACGTAACGCTGATTTGTCTTGCGAAACAACTCGGCATTAAATTTTTCCCGCCGAAATAATTGCACAACGTTGATGCCAACAATATTTTCTTGCAACTGGGAATTAAGCGTTGATAGTTCTTCCCTGGCTTTGTAATTGGCACTGCGGTACTGCTGCTGAAAGTAAATAATTAATGCCGATACTGGGATGAGCATCGCAAGCAGTAACAAAGCGAGTTCCCAGCGGATCGAAAACATAAAACCGAGAATCACCAGCATGGAAAACAAATCTGACACAATGCCAACTGCTCCAGTGGAAAATACATCTCCCAGTACTTCCACATCACTGGTAAGTCTAGTAATTAACTTACCAACAGGTGTGCGGTCAAAAAAGCGTACAGCCAAGGATGTGACATGCTTAAACAAGTCTTGGCGAATTTCAGCGGTAATTTTTTGTCCGATTTTCTGTACCAAATAACCCTGAAAGCCTGTAAAGATTAATCGGATAGATACCGTTACTACTAACAATGCTTCCAAGATATGCAAAGCCTGCCAAAAGGGAAGATTGCGGAGTAACTCGAAAGTACTTGGTTCTTGACGAATTAGGGAAATTATCTGTCCAATTAAAAATGGTTGGACAGCGTTAGCTATGGACATTGGCACAAGTAACAACATTGCCAGTGCCAATGATTTTTTGTGACGACGGGCATAGGGTGCTAGGCGTAAAAATAACCGCCAATCGTTTTCACGCCGACGGTACTCTGTGTGAGATTTTGTTTGCGGCTTGGAAATGCTGGTCATAAAGAAATTATATTAATTTTTACAATCACAAAAGCAAAAATTGGGAAATTAGTGTTTAATTTCTTACCCTGCCATTATCCAAAAGTTAAAGTAATCTCATAATTTAGACATTTTGAGAGAAGCGATCGCCTGTACTTGCGTTTACTTGGCGTATATCATCCCAACTGCAACTGAGTTGTTATTAACACCCTCAATTTCTGTTGAATTTTTCTCGCTCGTTAAGCAATGCCGCCTATATTTATACCAAATTAAAAAATGATGATGTCAGATATATTTATACAACTCAGATACACTAAAGTGATTCCGGTGATGTGAATAAAATGGTAAGCAAAAGTCATATTTTAGAAATCGAACACAGATAGACACAGATAAACACAGATAGGCAATTTCAAATCCAAAATCACGCCACGTGACGCCAGTCGCTACAACGCGCTGGCTCCTTTATGCCGTAAAACTCTTACTTACAGCAGCCGCCTTCAGCGTCTACGGCAGTCGTCATGGGGGAGATCCCCTGTTCTGCGCGCTGCCTCACCACAGCAGTGGCTCCAAAATCTAAAATGGTATGAGTTCGGCTAATTCACATTTACAAGTGTATGAACTTACATCTGTTGCGTCTCTACAAATCTTGAAATTGATTTCCAAGCTATTAAGTTATATATGAACAACCAATTATATTGTGATACAAAAGTTTTTAAGTAACATTACTATTGGTCTTTGCGTAGTTCCCTTGGTAGTGCTAGTGCCAATACTATCATTTGAGTCGAGAGAACTCAGTCCGCCAGAATGTAGAGTACAAAAGTGGCAATTATCTTTACCCCTATCAACCCAAAATCAGACAGTACCACCGCCACTTCTACCCCTACAAAACTCGCCGTTTTTTTGTTGTGAAGGTGATACATCTTGCTTTGATCGACAGATTTGGGGCGAAGATAGTCAACCCTCAGACAAAAAGGCACTTACAGCAGCAATTGATCGCAGTTTGCAGTACTTACAAACCAATAGGGCTGAAGCTGCCTATCAAAGGTATCAAATAGCTGAAATTGGGCGTCCACAGGTTATCAAGAGTTTAAAACGATTCCGCCAATTATTACTCAAATCTAATTCTGCTGCTGAATTGAATGCAGCGATCGCACGAGAGTTTGTTTTTTACCAGTCTGTTGGTAGCGATGCGAAAGGAACGGTTTTGTTTACCGCCTACTTTGAACCGCTTTATCATGCCAGTCGCATTCCCACAGCCGAGTATCGCTATCCCGTCTACCGTTTACCTCCCGATTTAAACTCTTGGCAAAAGCCACATCCGACACGCTTGGAGTTAGAGGGGGCAGATGGTTTGCAAGGCTCAAAAGGCAAACTGCGGGGATTGGAGTTGTTTTGGTTTCGCGATCGCCTAGAACCGTATATCATTCAAATTCAAGGCTCGGCACGGCTTCAGTTACCCGACGGCACTCAGACAACAATCGGCTATGCCGGCAATACCCTTTACAACTACAAAAGCATTGGACGCGAACTAGCAAATGATGGCAAACTACCTTTGGAAGGACTGACAATGCCAAAAATCTTGGACTACTTTCAAAAGTATCCCCAAGAATTAGACGTATACATTCCACGCGATCCCAGCTTTGTATTTTTTCAAGAAAAATATGGTGCGCCAGCCCAAGGTTCCATTAGCGTGCCGCTTACAGCAGAACGTTCCATTGCCACAGATAAATCCCTAATGCCTCCTGGTGCTTTAGCCATCATTCGCGCTCCTTTTCCCTTTGTTGATAGTAACGGCAAAACAGAACACCGGATTGTTAGTCGTTATGTTCTCGATCAAGATACAGGAGGCGCGATCAAAGGCGCAGGAAGAGTAGATTACTTTTTAGGTAATGGTAAACAAGCAGGCGATCGTGCTGGTGTCACAGTTAGCTACGGACAACTATATTATTTGCTGCTTAAGTCTGCATCATAATTTGTAGATAAAAATTTCAAAGCTTTGTAAAATAAACTTTTTAGCCATGCAATAAGGTTAGCCTTATTTGCGTAATTAGGCAGAGGATGTGGTGTAAAGGTGAGCAAATTTGAGCATTGCGCTCATAAATTCCAGTTTTCTATTAAATTTTGAAAAAATATGCAAGCCAATCGCAGCATTTATGAAGTAGCCATCATCGGTGGTGGAATCTCTGGAACTGCATTATTGTACAGCTTAAGCAATTACACCAACCTCAAGCGAATTGTTTTAATTGAAAAAAATTCAGCAGTTGCTTTGGGCAATTCTCATAAAACGAGCAATAGCCAAACTCTTCATTTTGGAGATATAGAGACTAACTATACTTTAGAAAAAGCTCAAAAAGTTAAACGAGCTGCTAACTTAGTCAAAAATTATCTTTTGAAAAATGACCTTCAGCAAGAAACATACAGCCGATATCACAAAATGGTTATTGGCATAGGAAAGGAACAAGTTCAAGAACTTCAAAAGAGGTACCAAGAATTTAAACCTTTATTTCCTCAATTAAAATTGCTACCTAAAGAAGAAATAGAATTTCTAGAACCTAAGGTAGTGAAAAATAGAGATGCCGAAGAGGAAATTATCGCTCTATTTAGTGAAGAAGGTTACACAATAGATTTTCAAAAACTAGCTCAATCTTTCCTTCATAAGTCAATTAATAACTCTCAAACAACAATTGATTTAATGATGGAGACAAAAGTGAAAAGTCTCAAAAAAGAAGGAGAGCTATATTATATTCAGACAGATAAAGAAGAGATTACTGCTAGAGTTGTGGTTTTTATGACTGGAGCGTACAGTTTGTTATTTGCGAAATCTCTAGGCTATGGTAAAAATTATGCGCTTCTAAACGTAGCTGGAAGTTTTTATTTAGCACCAGGTGTTTTAAACGGTAAAGTCTATACAGTACAACTAAAAGAAATTCCTTTTGCAGCTATTCATGGAGACGCAGAGGTTCACGATCAAAGCAAAACTAGATTTGGCCCCACTGCCAAAGTCACTCCTGTTTTGGAGCCATCTAAGTATACTACTATTTTTGATTATTTAAAAACGGCTGGTCTCAGTCTCAATGCTTTAATGAGCTTCCTCAGCATTCTTTCCGAAAAAGCAATATTTAAATATATAGTCAAAAATTATCTTTATGACATTCCCATTCTTGGGAGAAGACTCTTTTTAAAAGAAGTTCAAAGAATCATTCCTTCATTACAAATAGATGACATTCAAATTGCTAAAGGATATGGAGGAATCAGACCTCAAATTGTTAATCTTAATACCAAACGTCTTGAGCTTGGTGAAGCCAAAATTATCGGAGAAAATATATTATTTAACATTACGCCTTCTCCAGGAGCTTCAACTTGTTTGCAGAACGCTGAATATGATACTGAAAGAATTATCTCTTTTTTAGGTAAAGAATATAGATTTGACAAACAGCAATTCTTAACAGATTTAGGGGATAATTAAGAACAATGCAGAACGCATAATATCTAGTTAATTACAACCATAGATAGATACCGAGAAAAAAGATTTTATCTGTGTCTATCTGTGTCCATCCGTGGTCGAATTGTTTGAAAATAGAATAAGTGTAAGAGGTTTGATGTACAAATTTAGTCTTGTTACAAGTTGCTTTAATTGATATCTTGCAGCTGTTGCAACAGCCAGGAGACTGAACCTCCAAATCCTTGTTATCAGGTTCAACCTGGTAACAAGAACTAGAGCCAGAGGCTCTAGTTGATCTTGGTGCAAGTTATTCAGTTAACGCATTGCATGATTGTGGTGCGTTACGGCTAGTTCTTGCTCTCTCAAACTTTCACATCCTTACATAGCCGTAACACACCATACAAAATATTACTATGATAAAGATAAATAAACGCTTTACTAAACTTAATAATGACTGTAACTACCCAACAGCAACTAACACAAGACACCTTTGAAAAACTCTTTTGGACTTGGCAAGGTTATAAAATTCAGTACACCGTCATGGGTACTGGCAAACCTTTGGTTTTAGTTCATGGATTTGGTGCTTGTATCGGACACTGGCGAAAAAATATTTCTGCTTTAGCAAGTGCTGGTTATCGTGTATTCGCTCTTGACCTTTTAGGCTTCGGTGGTTCCGATAAAGCCCCTATTAATTACACTACAGAAGTATGGGTAGAACTGCTCAAAGATTTCCATTCAGCACATATTCACGAACCTGCTGTATTTATCGGTAATTCTATTGGCGCACTTTTGAGCTTAATGGTAGTGGCGCAATATCCAGAAATTTCCGCAGGAGCTGTGTTGATTAACCCTGCAGGAGGATTGAGCCATCGCCCCCACGAATTGAATCCACCACTGAGAATTGTGATGGCAACTTTTAATAAGTTAGTTGGACATCCAATTACCGGGACTTTCGTATTTAACCGGATTCGTCAAAAGCACCAAATTCGCCGTACTCTTTACCAGGTTTATCGCAACCGCGAAGCCGTCACAGATGAATTAGTGGATATGCTTTATACTCCCTCTTGCGATCCAGGAGCGCAAAAAGTTTTCGCCTCTATTTTAACAGCACCTCCCGGCCCCACTCCTGCTGAAATATTGCCCAAAGTTCAGTGTCCTCTCTTAGTACTTTGGGGTGCTGATGATCCTTGGACACCAATAACAGGGGCAAATATTTATGTAGAAGCCCAAAAAGTTGCTGCTCAGGGCGTACAAGCACAGGAGAATGGAAAAGATATTAAAATTGTTCCTATTCCTAATGCTGGGCATTGTCCCCATGACGAAGTGCCAGATGTAGTTAACTCTCGGATAGTGGAGTGGTTGGCAAATTTATAAGTTAGTGATGGGTAACGATCGCGCTTTACCCATCCGATAAATATTACTCTTGTCTAGAATTATCCTCATACACGTTAAGCTTGATTAAGGTAGCAAATTGTTGCACTTCCTAGAGGAATTTCTTCGTTCCTGCTAACTTTTAATTTTCGCTGCTTGAGAAAACCGAAATGCTAGACCGAATTTTTGATTACCTTCACTTTCATTTCAGCATTGAGGCTCCTATCGTTTTGCTTGTCCTGATATTTTTGGAGGCAGTGCTATCTGCTGACAATGCGATCGCCCTAGCTGCGATCGCTCAAGGACTAGAAAACAAAAAACTTGAACAGCAAGCGCTCAATTTGGGTCTAGTTGTTGCTTACGTTTTAAGAATCACCTTGCTGCTGACTGCGACTTGGGTGCAACAGTTCTGGCAATTTGAGTTACTAGGTGCAGCTTATCTACTGTGGTTGGTATTTCAACACTTTACCTCAGCAGAAGACGAAGAACATCACCATCACGGGCCTCGTTTTACAAGCTTATTACAAGTCATACCTGTAATTGCTCTGACGGATTTGGCATTTTCTTTGGATAGCGTTACCACAGCGATCGCCGTTTCTAAAGAAACTTGGCTAGTCTTAACTGGCACTACGATTGGTATTGTCACCCTGCGCTTTATGGCGGGTTTGTTTATTCGTTGGTTGGATGAATTTAAGAATTTAGAAGATGCAGGCTATATAACTGTAGCTTTAGTAGGATTACGCCTGCTGATCCGGGTGGTAAACGAAGATTTAGTACCACCACAATGGATCATGATTAGCGCGATCGCTCTAATTTTATCCTGGGGATTCTCCCAGCGCAATCTTCCAGAGTCATTACCGGAAGTATCGGCACCGGAAAAAAGTGAAGTGAATGTGGAGTGATTAGGGACTAGGGAATAGGAATGCTAGAAAGGTTGAAGTAAAAAGGATGAAGGCTAAAATTGTTTATACTTCATACTTTTTCCTAGCCCCTAGCCCCTAGCCTCTAATTTACTCGTGCAGCCAAGGCATTAAATGAGGTTGCCAATTGACTAATTCTTCATCTTTAAACCACAAAGAAATTTCTCGTTGAGCAGTTTCGATCGCATCGGAGCCGTGAATAATATTACGACCGATATTAACGCCAAAATCACCCCGGATTGTCCCTGGTTCTGCCGTTAAGGGATTTGTCGCACCAATTAACTTTCTTGCCGCAGCAACAACACCTTCACCTTCCCATACCATCGCTACCACCGGGCCAGAAGTGATAAACTCAACTAACCCTGAAAAAAATGGTTTTTCCCGGTGAACATCGTAGTGCGCTTCAGCCAATTCCCGGTTGACTCTCAAGAACTTTAAGCCAACTAAGGTAAAACCTTTAGTTTCAAAGCGACGGATAATTTCACCAGCCAATTTACGTTGTACGCCGTCGGGTTTAATTGCAATAAATGTGCGTTCCAAAGCTATCTCCTCAAAGCAGATAAATATTTTTTGTGTCTTTAGTTAAAAGTCAAAAGTCCCTGATATAGTTTTTGTCTGTATAAGTACGGGTGGGTTTATAAGATAAATTGTCGGTTTGAGCCGAAAAATAATCAGCAAAACCCGCACGGCAGTCGCTACAACGGAGCGGAGCCTCAGCAACGCGCTGCCTCCCCTACTAAACAATAACTAATGACCAATGATTAATAACCAATCACAGAATATCTCAGAAATCACCTCCAAAGTCTATGTGCGTTCAAACATGAATGCGCTAAATTGTAAATTCGTGGGTGAAACATAAAAGGTCAACAAGAAATGCGTCTTGAGTCAACTGCTGCATCAGATGAGGTGGTGAAACCGCCTTCCAATAATGGTAAAAAAGGTGAACTGAAACATCACAAGCAAAAAAAATTGCTACCACCTGCTACCACACATGATGGCTCGCGCCTGTGGAAAATTGAGGATAGTGAAGCCCTATACCGGATTGAAGGTTGGGGGCAACCTTATTTTTCAATTAATGCCGCCGGTGACATTACTGTTTCTCCCAAGGGTGATCGCGGCGGTTCTCTCGATTTATTTGAATTAGTCAATGCTCTAAAACAGCGCAATCTCGGTTTGCCTCTGTTAATTCGTTTTTCGGATATTCTAGAAGACAGAATCGAGCGGTTGAATGCTTGTTTTGCCAAAGCGATCGCTCGCTACAATTATCCTGGGGTTTACCGGGGCGTATTTCCGGTTAAATGCAATCAGCAGCGGCATCTGGTATCAGATTTAGTCCGCTTTGGCAAACCTCATCAATTTGGTTTAGAAGCAGGTTCCAAGCCAGAATTAATGATTGCTCTAGCAATGTTGGATACACCAGGAGCTTTGCTCGTCTGCAACGGCTACAAAGACCAAGAATACATTGAAACGGCAATGCTGGCACAGCGACTAGGACAAACACCAATTATCGTCCTAGAACAAATTGAAGAAGTGGATTTGGTGATTGAAGTCAGTCAGCAGCTAGGAATTCAACCGATTGTCGGAGTGAGAGCAAAACTCAGCACTCAAGGCATGGGGCGCTGGGGAACATCCAGCGGCGATCGCGCTAAATTTGGTTTAACAATTCCAGAAATTATCCAAGCAGTGGATAAGTTACGTGCAGTCAACTTGTTAAATTCTTTACAGCTATTGCACTTTCATGTTGGCTCGCAAATTTCTGCCATTAATGTCATTAAAGATGCAATTCAAGAAGCCAGCCGCATTTACGTAGAATTAGCAGCATTAGGCGCTAACATGAAATATCTCGATGTCGGTGGTGGCTTAGGTGTAGATTATGATGGTTCGCAAACTAACTTCTACGCCTCAAAAAATTACAATATGCAGAACTATGCCAACGACATTGTGGCAGAGTTGAAAGATACCTGCTCAGAGCGAGGTATACCCGTACCAACACTGATTAGCGAAAGTGGACGAGCGATCGCTTCCCACCAGTCGGTATTGATTTTTGATGTTCTCAGTACCAGCGAAGTTTTGACTGAAGCGCCCGAACCTCCTAAAGAAGGAGAGTCGCACATCATCAGTTATCTTTGGGAAACTTACCAATCAATTCACGAAGATAATTATCAAGAGTTTTACCACGACGCTACCCAATTTAAAGAAGAAGCGATCAGCCGCTTCAATTTGGGAATTCTCAGCCTCACAGAGCGTGCCAAAGCCGAACGACTGTACTGGGCTTGTTGTCAAAAAATTCTCAGTATCACTAGGCGGCATGAGTACGTACCCGACGAACTGGAAGACTTAGAAAAAATCATGGCTTCTATCTACTACATCAATATGTCTGTATTTCAGTCTGCGCCTGATTGCTGGGCTATTGATCAATTATTTCCGATTATGCCGATCCACCGCCTAGATCAGGAACCAACACGACGGGGAATTTTAGCGGATCTTACCTGTGACAGTGACGGTAAAATTGACCGCTTTATTGACTTGCGAGATGTGAAGTCAGTCTTGGAACTCCACCCCTTTGAGCCTGGAGAACCTTACTATCTGGGAATGTTCCTGAGTGGAGCGTATCAGGAAATCATGGGTAATTTACATAACTTGTTTGGCGATACGAACGCTGTTCATATCCAATTAACGCCCAAGGGCTACCAAATTCAACACGTAGTTAAGGGTGACACCACAAGTGAAGTGGTGGGCTACGTGCAGTATGACTCCGAGGATATGGTAGAAAACATCCGCCAGCGCTGCGAACACGCTTTAGAAGAAAATCGCATTACTCTAGCAGAATCACAGCGACTACTGCAAACCTATGAACAGAGTTTGAGGAGGTATACGTATTTGTCTTCTTAGGGACTGGGGACTGGTGACTAGGAAAGAAACTAATCAACGTTAAAAGCGATGATTCCCAACCCCTAGTACCGAGTCCCTAGTACCTAATTTGCGTTTGTCCCTAACAATTCGGCGATCGCTTGCCGTTCTAGTGGAGTTTGAGACGTCGGTGTTTGTCTAGCATCGGTAATCAACCAGTCTAAAGCTGCGGCTTGGACATCTATTGTTGCCCCAGTTTTATCTACGCAGTATCGTCCAAACACTAACTTATCAACCAGCCGCGCTCCTGGGCCTAAACGCGACCACTCAAAAATTACACTGTTTTCTACAGTTGCACCACTGCAAATCCAGCAATTTGGGCCGATCATTGTGGGGCCGACAATTTTAGCTCCATCTTCAATTTTGGTCATGCCACCAATGTAGACTGGGCCAGTAATATCAACTTTATCCCAGTTCATTGCTACATTTAAGCCAGTGTAAATACCGGGGGCAACTTGCTGACCGGGAATTTGGACATTTTTAATTTCTCCGGACAGCACACCACGAATTGCCCGCCAGTAGTCTGGAACTTTACCAATATCTACCCATTCAAAGTCCATCGGAATGGCATAGAACGGCGCACCTAATTCCACTAGTCTGGGAAATAATTGGCTACCAATATCGTACTCACCACCTGAGGGAATATAATTCAAAACCTCTGGTTCAAAAATATAGATACCCGTGTTGATATTGGTACTTAGAGCTTCGTCTACCTTGGGTTTTTCTTGGAAAGCTTTAACGCGTCCTTCTTCGTCGGTGACAACTACACCGTAGCTAGAAACTTCTTCTTGAGGAACGGATTTCATGATGATAGTGGCAATCGAACCCTTAGATTTATGCCACTTCACAGCTGCCGTCAAATCTAGGTCAATTAAAGCATCTCCGCACAACACTACAAAAGTGTCATCAAAAAATGGGTAAAAGTCCTGAATTTTTTTCATACCGCCAGCGGAACCAAGGGCTTCTCCCACCAGCGTACCTTCAACAATTCGTCCTTCAAAAGAATAAGCAATCTGGACGCCAAACCGCTGCCCATCACGGAAATAGCTTTCAATTTCCTCTGCCAAATGGCTAACATTGACCATAATTTGGTCAAACCCATGTTGGCGTAACAGTTCTAGTAGAAATTCCATCACTGGCTTTTGCAGGATGGGCATCATCGGTTTGGGCATAGTGTACGTAATCGGACGAACACGAGTTCCCTTACCCGCAGCCAGAATCATCGCCTTCATAAATCTTTATTCCTCAACCACAAGCCAGTTAACTTTCATGGAGTGATATTTCATAGTCAGTTTATTTTATGCGCTGAGTCATCCTGACAAGGACTGAATTAGGGGAATTAATGAACATGGTATTAGCATAAGCATAGGTTAATGATATGCGATCGCCAGATGATTGCTCATCTGTTCAATGTACTTAAATTTTGGGGTTGTTTGAAACACTAGCTGAAACATTAATTGTATAAATCATGTGTATTTTTGAGCTAGATGCCTACGAGTGATTTTCGTCGCTCCTACTTGGAGGCTCGCGCCCACAATAATGATGAAAACCTTTGTAGCCTAGTTCCCCCTATCTAATTCCTCGACGGTTCCAAGCTTTTTTCGGTACTTTGTGTGTTTGTGAGCAAGCGAATTTTAATATTCTGGTAAAACTCTTCTTGAAAAAGCTCCACCTTGGATTGAGCCGAAAGCAATAACAATGCCCAAAAAACACCTACTAAATGGCTGTTTGGTGAGTCGTGAGCAGAGCCATTGTGTTGTGATTGCTTTGTCTGAGTCCACAACTGTACCAGTTGTTCCAAATCCAACCAATTTTGTTCTAGACACAGTTGTGTTGACCAACTGTACAATACTTGTTCTAATTCTCCAGCTACTTCTGTAAGGTTTTCCTGGTGAGCCAACTCCAGTGCCGCCCGCATCGATTGCAAACCGGGTTGACGCCGGGGACGAGGTGGTTTGTTGACTTTTTCCACTAGTTTTAACTGTTCTGCCATTAACTGCAATTGCTCGATTAACTCTTGCAGAGTCACACGACGCTTCGGCGGAGGCATGGCTGCCGGGCGACGACGCAAATGCCGTTCTAATGGCAATCGATGATTTGGAGATAAAACTGCGTCCTCTGGTTCTAAAAAAATATCATCTCCAAGAGTTTCTTGCTCTTGTGCAGACTGCAATTGCATTAAAGTGTTGGCTTTAAATAACACCAGCATTGATGCTGAAAGAATTGCTTGTCCAGATTGAGATAAGTCGGCTTCATAAGTTCTATGAGTAGCCTCTGATGCCATTAATTCTATATAAAGGTCAATTACCTCAATAACTTGGACATCCCAAGGATCGATTTCCCCGGCTTGTGCCTGATTTATGAGATTCTCAATTGTTGCCAGTAGCTCGGAAGCATCCATCAACAAATACTGTGGTTAGTAGTTAGTAGGTAGTAGTTAGTAGTTAGTAGAGGAACTGTAGGAAGAATCCTTCTCCTTATCTTTCCCTCCCCGTGTTCCCCCTCACGTCAGTCGCCTGCGGAGGAGCCATTATCTACTAACCACTATCCACCAACTTCTCTTGGTATTGTGAATAAAGTCAGACTTAAGCAAAAGATAAAAATTATTACAAAGTTTATTTGTCTCATTGGATACTAGATAGTAAGTAGTAAGTTCTGCTTAATGATTTCTAAGAAATCACAAATTCTTATCTTAGGAATTGTAATTTTTGATTCCATAAGTCCCTAAGTTAGTACATTTAGAGATATGTGTGTATTGCGAGTTTACAAACAAATGTTATTGGAGAGAGTATAAAAAATCAAGTGTAATATGATATTTACGTGTACAAATAAATGTATCTAGAAATACTTTTATCTGTTTTTGCAGCGGTAAGGGTTGACTAGGGACGCTTGAAGGGGAGTGGGAGAGCGAAGTAGAACTCTTCTCCACCTCCCCGTGTCCTTTTCATTACCCCATCCCCTTTACTCAAGAGGCAACTCTGGTTCAATAGTAATTTCTGATACAGGATTTTTGGGCTTGAAGTTTTTCAGAGCATCAAATGTGCCTTTGATTGTGCCAGCAATCGGTACAGCAACGAGTGTTCCCAGTAAACCAGCAATTTCAAATCCCATCAAAATTGCAACAAAAATCCAGATCGGATTCAGTCCAATAAAATTTCCTAGTAACTTGGGGCCTAGCAGATTATCTTTAATTTGTTGCATAAAGATTGCCGCCACTGCAACTTGAACTGCTAACCACCAACTTTGCAGCAACAGCAAAATCGTGACGCTGCCAATGCCAAGAGTTGCTCCCACGAAAGGAATGAGTTCAGAAATGCCGATCCAGATAGC
Organism: Chlorogloeopsis sp. ULAP02; assembly: GCF_038404745.2. Taxonomy (NCBI): domain Bacteria; kingdom Bacillati; phylum Cyanobacteriota; class Cyanophyceae; order Nostocales; family Chlorogloeopsidaceae; genus Chlorogloeopsis; species Chlorogloeopsis sp. ULAP02. The sequence continues at coordinate 145,406 of NZ_JAYKTT020000054.1, forward strand.
AAACACAAGTGCAAAGGGAACTTTTAAAATCAAAAAAATGGGAGTAAGACTTACTACCATAAATAGCCCCAATAATAATTGGGAAAGGAAAAAGTTCTGGAAATTTAACCGTAAGGAAGTGGTGAGAGGTACACGAATACGGGATGGTAGGAGCTTTACCAAACCAAACCAAACGCGATCGCCATACAACAGCATATAAAATGCCAGTACGACTACTAAAACCACGTTAATTATTCCTGATAGTAATGTTCCAGCAAATCCAACAGCAGTTGAAGCTAATTGCTGCACCAGATTCTGAATATTGGCATTGATTTGATTGCTAATTACAGTAAAATCTAAAGGCAAACGTCGTTTCTTAGCCAAAGCTTCTATATAGTCTAAGTTATCTTGACTAGTCGCAAGCCAATCAGGAATCTTGTTTAATAGCTGGATAGTTTGGTCAATGACTATCGGTACGAGTGTAACGCCCAAGAATACTACTAGTGTTAAAGTCAGCAGTAGTACAGCAATCACTGCCTGTGTGCGAGAAATACGAGCTTTCTCAAAGAACTTAACTGGATAGTTCAATAAAAATGCGAGAATTGCCGCAATACTAAGAATAGTAATTGGATGCTGGAAATAGCGAAAAAAAACAGACAGCAACCAGATGTTGAGCGCAATGATTGGGCCGCTCAAACCATAGATTAGCAGATTTTGAAGAGAGGTCCAACGGCGCATTTGAGGCAATATATTTGAAAAACTCCTTAGCTGTTGTGAGTAAAAACTACTTAATACTGATTATCATCATAGATATTTTTCACAGGTAGATGACTTACCTTAAATTGAATAGGTTGGCACAAATTAAAGTTAACTAAATAGGGTTGTCATTGGTCAATAGTCATTAATTATGAGTGAGGTTATAGATGTGTTTACTTTTCGTAACATAGGTATGATGATTTCCACTCATACCAAAATGACGTAGGAAGTCTTGTTTCAAAATTCTGGACAAGCCTACTAATCAATGGTTTTAATCCAAAATCTAAAATCCAAAATTAGTATCACCTATTTAGTCAAAAGGAAGCAGAGCGCAATGGAAAAAACTTTAGCCGACCTTCGCAAAGATTATACATTGCAGGGCTTGAGCGAAAATGATATTGACCCAAATCCTTTTATACAATTTCAAAAATGGTTTGACCAGGCACTAGCTGCCCAATTGCCAGAACCAAACGCGATGACTGTTGCTACTGCTACACCAGATGGCAAACCCTCGGCAAGAATGGTGCTGCTAAAAGATTTTGACGAACGGGGTTTTGTTTTCTTTACCAACTACAACAGTCAAAAAGGACAAGAACTCACCGAAAATCCTCAAGCTGCTTTAGTTTTTTGGTGGGCAGAACTAGAACGGCAAATTCGTATTGCCGGGTATGTAGAAAAAGCTTCTGAACAAGAGTCAGATGAGTATTTTCAAAGTCGTCCTTTCAATAGCCGCCTCGGTGCTTGGGCATCTCATCAAAGCCAAGTAATAGCAAGCCGAGAAGAATTAGAGGAGCGTCTGCAAGCACTGCAAGCAAAATATGAAAATCAAGATATACCCCGCCCTGCTTACTGGGGAGGTTTGCGTGTGATCCCAACAGAAATTGAGTTTTGGCAAGGACGCCCCAGCCGCTTGCACGATCGCTTGCTGTATACTCGTCTTAATGATGAGAGTTGGAAAATAGAGCGTTTGTCACCCTAAAACAGAAAGACTTCTGTCTACATTAACCCCATTTCATGCAAACCCTGGCGTAGCCGTTTTGCTTCTTCGGGGTTGTGTTTTTCATGGATAGTGATCGCTTGGCGAAAAGCCTTCAAACTGCCTTGTACATTGCCAACTTTCAGCAGCACTACTCCCAAGTTTTGATAGGCATCTGCATTTTTAGGATTTAAGACAATTGCTTTTTGATAAGATGCGATCGCCTCTGTAAATAAACCCATTGCTTTGAGAGTCATTCCCAGATTGTAATGCCCTGTAGCAAAACTAGGATCTATCTGCAAAGCTGTTTCATAAGCTGTTTTCGCACCTTTGAAATCTCCAGTTGCTTTTAGTAAATTGCCTAAGTTATTGTATGCTCCCAGCTTCAGCATGGGATAAATAGGTAATTTAATTGCAGCTTGATAATAAACAATAGCCTGTTTGACATTTTGCAAACGGCTGCAAGCAATGCCCAAATGATAGTAAAGTTCGTATAAAATGTCGTAATTATCCCCGGCAATTTTAACTCCTTTGGCTAGTAAATCTACACCTTCAGCTATCTTTCCCGTTTCTACGTACAAAGCACCCAACTTACTGCATACATAAGGATCGTGGGGATGGGTTGCAAGAAACTCTTCCATCGCTTTTTGGGCTTTAAAGTGTTTGTTGCTTTGGGTAATCGCACTTTTTTGATAACCAGAATGTAGAATTGCTACACCTTGCAAATAGCCAATCTGCCAATGGGGTTCTTGGCGCAAAATCTCGGTGACGCTATCATCCACTAAAGCGTGGTAAGGACGAGAAAAGCGAATTTTTGGATGGTTACGAAATAGGCGAGAAACCAAGGAATAGGGGGATTGTACAGCACCCACCTCTTGACGAAGGAGGTTAATGAGTAGGTATTCCTCACTGTGCATTGCTTCTCGCAACTGCGGTACAATTTTCTGCGTCAGGCTTTCGTCTGCATCTAATACTAAGATCCAATCACCTGTCACGTATTTTAAAGCTGCATTCCTAGCGGCACTGAAGTCATTGCACCATTGAAAGTGATGTACTGTGGCACCAAATTTCTGAGCAATTTGGGGAGTGCGATCGCTTGAACCTGTATCGAGAACCACCATTTCGTCTACCACATTTTTGACGCTGCCCAGGCATTTGGGTAGTACTCTTTCTTCATTTTTGACAATCATGCACAGGCTCAGTTTCATAATCTGCCTTTATCCGGACTTACTGCAAACAAGAGGGCGATCGCACTATGGGTGCTAATTCTGATTTATAGCACTGTCTGGATGGGATGGGATGTAAAGCAAATCTAAGAAATTACTTGGCATAACTGAGGAGATGCGATCGCACTACTAAACCTCGATTCGCAGTAAATATAGATTGATTCGATAAACCAAGAAAAGATGTACACGAATAATTGGTGTTGCTGAATAAGGGGACGATTGAGGCTGACGCGGGGATTATGGTTGATGCAAATTCCAAAATCATCCCGCAATTATGCAACGCCTATCTATGTCTATCGGTAGTCAATTTCTAAAACATGATTTTTGCTTGCCATTTTAATTAACATTCAGACATAATTAGCAATCCACGACGAGCTTTTAAGGTAGTTTATAACTGGTGACTCTAATTATTAACTGACCTTGACGGGGATTTTGAGTGAATATGAATGCCCCTTCTTCCTTTTCGCCACTGGATAAAAAGTCAATTTGTAAGTCTCCGGTTTCAGAAATTTTCTCCCCTATTTTTAACTGCGCCATAATCTGAACTGACTCGGCTGTTCCTCCGCCTGTATTGGTGACTTCAAAAGGAACATAATATTTTCCATCCACTTCTCGGATAGTTTGTTTGTTACTAACTGAAAGTATTGGAGGTTGATCATTTTCGTTTAACCAAACATAACCCACTAAGCCGACTACTATAGCAAGAATAAATGAGGCTGCACTGAAAGTAACCCATTCAGCAACAGAACGCTTCGGTCGCTGTGATTGTGTTTCAGTGTCAGTTATTTCGCTTTCCATATAGACTCTAACGAGGATGAAAGTATGCTATTGATTAAAATAAGGGTGTATGAAAGTTCTTCAGCCCACCCCACATTCTTCTACCATTTGATTAATTCATACCGCTAACCTTCCAGCGGCACCGCCGATAGTTGCAGGTAATCCTAGTAATAATGTGTGATTCAACCACATTGTCCAAGGATCGCTCAGAGTTAATTTTTGAAAGAACCACAACATTACTGCTGCTGCCAACAGTGATATTAAGTAAGATGCAATTGTTTCGCTGATTGGTCTTTGAAAAATTCCTTGTTGTTGCCTGCGCTTTTGCTGATCTGAAAAGCCCGCTTCAAAAACAATAGCATAGGAAATGACTATAGATGCAGCCATAATAGCTAAAAGCCAAGCAGGCGGAACTGCTGCTGCTAACATGGGAATCTCATCTGTAGGAGCAATGTTAAATGCTATGACAATTGCACCGATGACAGTTGCACCAATATCAGAGAAGGTTGCATATAAATGTGAATTTTTTTTGTTTGTCGGGTAGCTTTTTTGTCCCTGTGCATTTCCATGACGAGTGTCACCCAAGAGTTGATTTGCTAGGGCTACACCAAATGTAAATGGTACGCTCTCAAATGTGATTTTACCAAGGACTTCTCTGAGTGGGGTTTCGGGTGTTAGCTCTTGCAGTAGTAGTAGTATAAATGCAGAGCAAGTCACTCCAATTGCTATAGCTTCCACTGTATCTGTTAGCGCTTCATAAGGGCGGTTACCATGTCTGCGTTTACGAAAGCCTTCTGTTCGGTTGAGCAAGAAAACTATGATAAATGTGAGTGCGATCGCAAACATTAACAATGGTGGTTTTGCAAGCGATCCAATCCACCATACTTCCATTGTGTACAGCAAGGGGATACCAAATAAAAAACCACCACAAGCACCTCGAATGATATCGTTTATCTCGCTTACCCAGATATTTTTATGACGCTTGCTTTTCACACCCATAGTCTTTTTGCCATGAAGATTTGTTTTGAGAGAAATAGGTAAGCATAATTTATGCTCGACTATGCGATTAGCATAGCTTATCGGAAGTCAATAGCACTCTAAACCCGTCATGACGTCTATTTAATTATTTACCAAGTAAGCCTAGAGCATCTGAGAATACTATTACTTAATAGAGTTTTATTTCATTAAAGTCTTTATTTACGAAGTGATAAATAGTAACTAACAACAGAACTTAATTTTATTTATATCTCACTCATAACATCAGCTTTGATTTACATAACTTCTGCTATTTTTGACTATAAAATCTGTCTTTAGTTATCCTTATTCAAGACGTAATTTATATCTATTGATAGGTGTAAACTCTATCTACATCAGGATATCTTTAATTTTGTCAATGCAAAATTCTAAATGTAATTCAGAGGAAGAACTATGAGCTTAGAAAAGAGAGTAGAGGCGACTGCCAAAAATATTGAGGGTAAAGTACAGGAAGTAGTTGGTGATTTAACTGGTAATCCAAAAGACCAAGCCGAAGGTCAAGCAAAACAAGCAGAAGCCCAGCTTCGTCATACTGTTGAAAATATTAAGGATGATGTTAAAAAATCATTAGACTAGTTCTATCTTTTTGACTATTAGAAATTAATCAAAAACTCCACTTAACTTAAAATAGTGGAGTTTTTTTATAGATTATGAAGAATAAAAAAAGGTTAGCTACCTCTAAATCGGCTCTAACCATATTTTTTCCTGGCATTCATTTAAACTGCGCTGCGCCGAGTAATTAAACCCCAGATAAAAATTGCAATTATTGCGCCAATAATTGCAACAATCAAGCCAGGGATACTAAGAGTGCTTGCGGTTAATTGTAGCGTCCCCGTATTGATTAAAGAAACAATACTTCCACCGATAAATGCACCGATGATACCTAAAATCATGGTTGCCAGAATCCCACCACCCTGACGACCAGGATAAATAGCCTTAGCAATAGCTCCTGCAAGAAGACCGAGTATGATCCAAGCAATAATATTCATAATTTAACTCCTTGGTCTTTTTCTACTGTTATTCTACTCCTAAATACAATAACAATTACAGCTTTTCTTTTCTTCTATCTCAAGTCCAGTCACTTTTCTATCGTAAGAAGTAATTGTTACCAACTTTGTTTTAAATATAATTACTTAGACAAGGCATGGGCTTAAAGATAATCTTTTTTGATTAAAATTAATCATTTTAAATTAGAACTATTCTTAATATTTTTTTTATTAATGACTTTACAGCAAATTTCATTTATTGGAGCCACAATTTCTTCTAGGGGTGGGTTTAGCAGATATCCTTTTAGTTTGAGCTAGAGATTGAAACAAAACCCGCCCTTACAGTATCCTGTGGTCTATTCATCTGAAAATAACTTTAATTATAAGAAGTTAAAGATACTATAAAAATTTATCTGTATTCAATACCACAAATAATCAGCAATAAACAGCACAAAGTGATTTTGTTTGTTTACTCTTGATATAGCATCCAGATTCATACCACGATTTAGTAATGCCTATAATTTACATACACCAACTTGAGAGGATCGAAAACCATATTAAAATCCCTCCAACCATTGATGAAGTGAGATTGGAGGGTTCTGAATCGACTGTAATTTTGAGCGATAACTATACGATAAATCGCATTACAGATGACAGACTTGTTAGGTGAGAGTAAGTACAAAAAAGACTGATCGAATCATATGCTCTTGCTAGTTCTTAGTCATCAATTACCGATTTTTCTATAAATCGTTAACTGCTAACCATTTTCCAATCGCTATGAATCATTAATGCTTTAAGCTACTAACCCTGAGCGCAAGGCGCGCACAGCTGCTTGAGTACGATCATCAGCACAGAGTTTATTAAGAATGTTGCGAACGTGAGTTTTTACTGTTCCAACTGTAATATACAGTTTCTCTGCAATTTGTCCATTACTACACCCAGCTACAATCAACTCAAGTATTTCTAGTTCCCGTTGAGTTAGCGGATAAGTTTCTAAAACTTGCTCGTACTCAGGTGCTAGAGCATCAATTTTTACAGTTTTGCTTTTCTCAGTGGATTGTCCTTCTGGCAAAGCTTTACGCATCTGAAGTAAGACAACATTGGCGATCGCTGGATCAATCCAAGAATTTCCTTCGTAAGTTGCTTGAATTGCTTCGGTTAACCTATCAATACTTGTGTCTTTCATGTAGTAGGAATCTGCTCCTGCTGCAAAGGCAGCAAGTACAGCATCCTCTGAGTGTTCCATTGTCAGAATGAGAATCTTGGTTGTTGAGTCTGCTGTTTCGGTTTGCCATTGCCTAAACTTACGAGTGAGTTCAATCCCATCCATGTCAGGCAACCCAATATCTACAACAGCTACATCTGGCTTCGCAGTTTCCAAAAGTTTTAGCCCTTTAGTAGCATTTGCGGCTTCACCAACAACTCTAACTGTGCTATCTGTCTGTAATGCTGCTTTTAGCCCCATTCGGGTCAAGTCGTGATCTTCAATCAGAACAATACTAATTTCGCTCATTGGTATCCTTACTCTCTACTAATTGCATCTGTCGCAGGCCGACATTTTACTATTTATTTTTTTATTTTCCAAAACTAAAGATAGATGATTTTTTCACAAAATTGCATCCACCGATAGAAGTACTCACTTTGATCTCAATTAGCAAGACTATCTATCAAAAAATCTAGCTAACGATATATAGCGAGTTCATAGAGATTTATGAAATACTAATTTGGCATGTAATTGCAATCACAAGTAGTTCGCTACCAAATTAACTTCCACCAGCCCCTCAGATGGTTTTACCCTCAAGTTTTAAGTTAGCTTAATATAAGCAAACATAGCTTAAATCTCTTGACCTAAATTCTGAAGATAAGTAAGCAAAGAATTTTGCCAGCCTGATTCCAAATGCTAATCTAAGTATTGGCAGTTCAGGTTGAGTATATAGGCACAAACGATAGTTGTTAGGATCACTATAACAATATAGATAGAAATAAAAGTTTACAAAATTTATAGATATGGTGCTAAACTCTAAATCTACTATTGATGTTAAAAAGTTAGAGCCAGAGGAAGTAAGCTTAAGTGAAAGTTGGCAGTACTTTCATGCCATTTTTAATCAAACTTCTCAATTTCTTGCACTGAATCAAACCAGATGGCATTGTGATTGAAAACAAAGTAATTGAGCGCCTATTCTGGAAGTGTGGGTTTTGGGCAAATTCACACCAAACTCAGGAACTTTTGTCTTGGGCGATCGCGCGTGCGCAACAGGAGAAACTAGCCCCCATGAAGTCGAAGTTTTGGCAGCGGGGAATACAATTGCAAACATCGACTTTTCGATTAAACCGATCACAGATGAAACTAATCGCGTAGTCTTCTTAATTTGGGAAGCTCAAGATATTAGTAATAAAAAACGTGCCGGAGCAGAAATTTATAAGCTCAAAACACAACTAGAGAAATGTGTAGCTGAACGAACACTACGAGCGATCGCTAATCTCTGAGAGTGGATTGAAGAAGATTTACAAGGCACGCTGCCAGAAGAAAACCAGTACCAAATGCACCTGTTGTGTAGCCGAGCGCGTCGCATGGAGGCTTTAGTATCAAGATAAGGTATTTTGGATTTTCCAAACCCTACAAGCGCGTGATCAAAAAGAGAACACGGGGATAGGTTTAGCAATTGTTCAGAAAATTGTGGAAACTGAGATAGGCGCGATCGCTTTAGAATCTCAAGTCGGATGGGTTGTACTTTCCGCTTTACTTGCCCTAAGCAACCCAGGGAATTAAATGTCTAAGTTGATAATTAACCTACCTTTATCATCTAACTCTGACCAATGACTGAGGACGTCAGCTAAGTTACCAATTTACAATTGGGTTGAACTTGAGTTAGTGGTATTCTTTTTTACTGCTTTCTCAAGCTTCTTAGGTTTATGTAAGGAGTTATTTTAGTTCAACTAATTACTAAATTTAGTAATCAGTTTTAACCCTGACTCTGATACTCTAAATCAATAAGCTAAATTTGCAAAAAAATTAACTATTTCTTAAATTGAGGTGATGTTGGAAAAAGTAATCAACATACTACTAGTGGAGGATGATGAAGTCGATGTCATGAATGTAAGGCGGGCTTTCAAGAAGGTTAATATCACTAATCCACTGTATGTTGCTGCTAACGGTATAGATGCACTAGCGATGCTGCGGGGCAGTGAAGGTAAACCTCCTCAAGTTCCCGGACAGCGACGTTTAGTGCTACTAGATTTAAATATGCCTAAAATGGGTGGGATAGAATTTCTGCAAGAATTACGCTCCGACCCCAACCTCAAACCCACTCCTGTGGTGGTGATGACAACCTCTAATCAGGATAAAGACCGGGTAGAAGCCTACAATTTGAATGTGGCCGGCTACATTCTTAAACCTGTGACATTTGCGAATTTCATTGAATTAATGGCAATGCTAAACAGGTACTGGATGTTGTGTGAAATGCCTTAGTCAATTCTAAATCAAGATTGTGGAGCGTGGCTACAATCACTCATATCCGCATCCGCTATATCGATAATTTAAAATATAAAATAAATTTTTCTAATGGTTGAAAAACTTAAATGCTATACAAAAACCTAAATGTGGTACCCATAGTTGAAGGTGATGGAAGAGACGCTAAACATACTAGTTGTAGACGATGATGAAGTTGATCGCATGACAGTCCGCCGTGCTCTCAAGACAGCAGGTGTGAAGGTGGAAATAATTGAGGCAGCTAACTGTCGTGATGCGATCGCTGCTCTGAGTCAGACTGCTTTTGACTGCGTTTTTCTAGATTATCGCCTCCCAGACCAAAACGGTCTGAGTTTAATTTACGAGATCCGTTCTCGCGGCATCAAAGTTCCTTTGGTAGTTCTTACAGGTCAAGGAGATGAACAAATAGCTGTAGAACTCATGAAGGCGGGTGCAACAGATTATCTTTCTAAATCCAGAGTATCCCCAGAAATCTTAGCACAGATTTTGCGGAATGCAATTCGAGTTTATCGAGCAGAAATGCAAGTAGCATTTGTAAATCAGCAGCTGCGAGAAAGCAATGAATTGCTAACTCAACAGAATCAGGAATTAGAAGCACAAAGACAGCAGATTGAGTTGCAAAATCAAAAGCTAATGGAAGCATCCCAAATGAAAACCCAGTTTTTGGCAACTATGTCTCATGAACTGCGGACACCAATGAATGCTATTATTGGCTTTTCTCAATTATTGCTGCGTCCTCAATGTGGTAGCCTCACAGAGCAGCAAAAAAATATGGTAGAACGTATTTTTAACAACGGCAAACACCTGTTGATGCTTTTAAACGAAGTGCTTGACTTTTCTAAGTTAGAAGCAGGTAGATTAAATCTCAATCCAGAGATATTTGATTTATCTCAAGTTGTTAAAGCAACTACAGCCGAAATGATCTCCCTTGCAGAAGCAAAAAAACTTTCTGTACAGGTACACAGCAATTTACAAAACGCTGTAGTGTTCAACGATCCTTTGCGTGTGCGACAGATTTTAACTAATCTACTCTCTAATGCCATCAAGTTTACGGAGTCAGGTAGCATTGGTGTAGATGTTAAAGAATTACCCAATAATCATGTCGAAATAGCTGTTTGGGATACAGGTATTGGGATTGCCTCTTCAGATATCAAATATATATTTGAAGCCTTCCGACAAATTGACCAAAATATTACTCGTAAATATCCTGGCACTGGTCTCGGTTTGCCAGTTGTAGATGCCCTGGTACAAATGATGGGTGGTAAAATCATCGTTGAAAGTCAATTGGGTAAAGGCTCGGTGTTTAGAATCGAACTACCCCGTCAAATATTATCTGTAAAACAGCAAAGCTCGGACGGCAAGAATTTAGACAAAACGTCCAAAATTACTGCTTTGTCTTCAAAGGGAACCTCACTCAAAAAAAAAGATCTCCGCTTTGCTCAGGAGACACTGCCACCAGAAAAGGGGGATAGGTAATATTTGTCTATGAGCTAAAAATCAGACTAAAATTTGTTTTCAAAATAACTCGATATTAAAGATGTTATCAGCTACCAATTCTAAAGTAGAACGTATTCTTGCTGTTGATGATACTCCTGATAATCTTGTCCTGCTACAGACTATTTTAGAAATTGAGGGGTACAGCATTGACTTAGTGGCAGATGGTACAACTGCCTTAGAAAAAATTGAACAATCTCCACCCGACTTGATTCTACTAGATGTGATGATGCCGGGGTTAGATGGTTATGAAGTTACGCGTCGTGTTCGTAACCATCCAACTATGCCTTATATTCCTATCCTGTTATTAACAGCATTTCATGATGTCAGTGTAGTGGAAGGTTTGGATGCAGGAGCAGATGATTTTATCCGCAAGCCATTCGATCAAGATGAGTTGCTAGCAAGAGTGCGATCGCTTTTGCGGCTCAAGCAAAGTCTTGACGAACAAAAGAAATTATTTCGGCAGCAGGAAGACTTTGTTTCTCGTGTTACCCACGATTTACGCACTCCTCTAGTTGCTGCGGATCGAATGCTGAATTTGTTTCAACAGGAAACTTTCTGCAAAATTTCGCCAGAAATGAAACAGGCGATCGCGGCGATGATTCGTAGCAACCATAACTTGTTAGATATGGTAAACACCCTACTGGAAGTACATCGCTTTGAAGCAGGTAAAAAGAACTTACAATTTGATAGCTGCAATATGCGGGAGATTGTTGAAGAAGTAGTTCAAGAACTTAAACCGCTTGCGGATGAGAAGGATTTAATGTTGAAAGTAGATGCCAGCAGATTAAACCAGCAAGATGAGAATGCTGCTGTAGTCAGGGGTGGTGACTGCCTAGAATTGCGTAGGGTGATTGGCAATTTGGTTGGAAACGCAATCAAATTTACAGATACAGGGGGTATAGAACTGCGTATTTTTGAAACATCCCTTCCTTCGACTAATCAAACATGGGTGACAATAGAAGTTAAAGACACAGGATATGGAATTGCTCAAGAAGATTTAGCAACATTATTTGAGCGATTTCGCCAAGGCAAAAATAAGCGTGCAGGCAGTGGCTTAGGCTTGCATCTTTCCCAGCGGATTCTAGAATCTCACGGAGGAAAAATTAGCGTAATCTCTGAATTAGGAAAAGGCAGCGTTTTTACAGTATCTTTACCCAAGAAGTAACTAGATTATCTTTCAATGCGCACATCTGGTGCAAATGCATAAAGAGTAGCGCCACTCCTTGCAACCAAGTATTGAGTGGGAGATGACATATTAGCCGTTCTGTCATTGATATCTTGATCTAGAATAAACTTAAAATGATTGTCTGGAGCATCTTCTAGTCTTTTAATCCTGATTTCTCCTCCGAAATACTTACGCTTTTCTGGATCGGAAAGAGCATTAGCCTGTTGAGTGCTAATTTTGATAAAGGTTGATTTAACAATTACAATTCTCATGTTTTAGATAACTTTTTAACGCTTATGAGAATTATCATATTTAAATCGACTATGTAATTATTTTCAGGATTATTTAATGATTTCAGTGTGATCAAGATAAAAAGTTAAACAAGAAATTATGATTTGATAGAAACCAAAATTAGACTTTCAGATTCTATTTAATGTATCCTATTTGTAGTCATAATACTACTAGTGATAAAATTTGGGAGTAATATCAATATGTAATTTCACCGGACTTTTACCTAAAACCTAAGATAGAAGTTACTAGCCTATCAAATATGCTCAGTTCACCCGAAAAGTTTATTTACTACATTTTGAAATACTACATTGGACTGGTGACAGCAAAAAAACTTGCCCTTAATATCAAAAACAGTGAAAGGCAATTTTTCTGAAACAAAAAAATTTAATTTCACACTTCTAACAGCAACTCAAAAAATGATTGGCTTGTTGTTAGTTGTCTAACTTTTTCTTCGGGAAAGAACATATGACGACAACATCACTACCAACCCGTGGACAAATAGAAAGAACATTAGCACAGCGGATACAGGCTTTATACCGCGAACAGCTAGGACATCAGCCAAGTAAAGTTAGTTGTCAAGTAGCAGAGCAAAATTTAATAATCTTAATTGAAGATTCTATTACTCCACCAGAACAATTATTAGCTCAAACAGGACGACAAGAACTAGCCGAAAAAGTTCGCTCAGATTTAGACATGGCTATTCAACCTCAACTCAAAGAGCTAATCGAAGAAACGTTAAACATAGCTGTAGTTGAAATCCTTAGTGATGCTACCTTAGAGACTGGTCGTACTGGTATGATTGCTGTTCTAGCAGAAATACCTAATTTTCGCAGTCCTGCTGCCGTTAATAAGGGTAGAAGAAAAGCATCATAAAACTGAAAACCGAAATCAAATTCAAGTAACTTACAGTTGTATGATGTTGGATGAGTGGCTAACACAAATCATAAGCTGAGTACTGCTTGAGCTTTTCACCTAAGTAACTAAAAATCATAGCCTCTAAATCCTCAATCATATAGGGTTTGCTGATATAGTCGTCAAAGCCCGCTTTTAATATACGTTCTCTGTCTTCCTCACTGGCTAAAGCCGTGACTGCAACAACAGTAATATCGCAAGTTAGAGGCTCTTGTCTGAGATAACGCAAAACATCTATTCCGTTTAAACCAGGCAATAAAATGTCTAGAAGTATTAGATCTGGTTGATACTCCTTTGCCACCAGTACAGTTGCTGAACTGTCCGTCTGACAAATGAGTTTACAGCCTAGTGATTCAAGCGCATAACTCATCAGTAGCAAATTGTCATCATTATCTTCCACCACTAAAACTAAAGGCGGCTGTGAGTTTCGCTTATCTTCATCACCCATGACTGCGCCTGCCAATTTCATTCCTTCAGAAAATCTCATTCGCATTTTCGTCTCTCTTGAAAGAACAAACAAGGCATTCCCAGAGCGGTAACATAGCGCTCGTTCAAGACTGGCTCGTGATCAACTCTATCAAGTTGACTATACCTTGCTCACCCAATAAGCTTGGATAAAAGCACATCTCAAGCTGAATGAGTAAGAGCTATACCCTTTGATTATAAGCAAAATAAACAGGAAAACTAGCAAATAATTCATAAGTACTTGATATAGTTAATAATTTTTTAATACATAATCTTTGATGTCATTTACCTGCAATACTCCCATGTATGTAAAATTAAAAAATGTCAAGAAATATAATTACTTTTTATGTATCAAAACTCAAAATAAATAAGCATAAATACTCAAAATTTGTATTTATGCAAGGCGATCACGTAAACACAAAATTTGAGTGAAATTGCGCAATTTCACTTTATGGTAGTTCTGTTTTAAACGTAAGAATTCCTGAAGTCTGCTAATAAGCGGTTGTGCAAAATAAGGGTGAACTCTAAACTCCTCAATAAAAACAGGAGACTCTGCCTTAATTAATGCTTTCTCATCTGGAACTTGGGAAAGAGAAAAACAGGCGACAGGAAAACAATGCGTATAGTTAATTGTGACTGAGTACTTGTATCAGTCCAAATCATTGGTGAAAAATAAGATCCCCGACTTATAATAAAAAGTTGAGGATCTATGTCTAAAAATTTTGATCGATAAAATAAAATTGCTATAGCTAATGGTAAAAAATTACAGCAATTTAGCAATTAAAAATTAAATGAATGATGAACTTAGTAAATACTAAACGGTTGGTGAAATTGAAGATTTGATAGCTGCATTCAATAATTGTAGTTTGTCGCGAGCGAAGTGGCACTCTGGTATCTCACTCATGAAGCAGAACAACAAACAAGCGCTCGCATCCGCCAGAGTATTCAAAGGTATAATACGGCGATAGGTTCAAAACCACAAAAGATAGTGGTGATCACGACACTCTCACTTTGTTTTGGATTGAAATGGTGCATCGTTATCTAGCAGTTAACAATAGACAAGATTCGCTATTGCACCTGACTAACAAGCTCATCGATAGTTACAACAATCTGGCAAGTCAAATAGCCAGATAGTCTGTTATGCGAAAAAATTCCCCAAGGTTAAAGTCATATCCTGACTTTGTACTTCTGCTGTCTGTTGTAGATTGCGAGCAATTTTCTCAAAAGCAACAGCAGCCCCTGATTTACCTCCCGTTAATACTAAAGGTTCGCCGCGATTGGTGGAAACAATCACGCGCTCATCGTCGGGAATTGATCCCAATAGCGGAACTGCCAAAAGTTCTTGAACATCTTCTACCGACATCATATTAAAATCCCGTACCATTCCAGGTCTAATACGGTTAACTATTAATCGAATTGACTTGATGTCTTTTTTGTCTTCTAGCAACCTAATTACACGGGCTGCATCACGCACTGAGGAAATTTCTGGTGTAGTAATAACTATCGCTTCGGTGGCAGCAGCGATCGCATTGTTAAATCCCATGTCAATACCCGCTGGGCTATCCAGTAGTACAAATTGATACTTCTGTGCCAAATTGTTTAACAGTAACTTTAGCTGCTCTGGATCTACTGATTCTGTGGCGCGTTTATGTGCTACTGGCAGAAGTACTAAACCAGGTTGCCGTTTGTCTTTCACTAAAGCTTGTTCTAAACGGCATTCTCCAGCCAATACATCAAACAATGTGTAGACTATGCGTTTTTCTAGTCCTAGCAGCAAATCTAAATTTCTCAATTCAAAGTCAGCATCAACCAGTGCCACTTGATAGCCCATTTTAGCTAGAGCCATACCCAAATTGGCTGTCACTGTGGTTTTACCCACACCGCCTTTGCCCGATGTAATGACAATAATGCGAGTCATGATAGAAATTTACTCTATTGGGACAAGGGCTAGTACCCCTAAATATTATCTCTACCAGGAACTTAAGTACTAACCATCACAAAACTAATTAATTTTAACATTTCCCGCGTACATCACTTTTGCTAACTTAGATACAGTATTTCCTAAATTAATGACAAATTGAAAGCATACAGAGTTGACTGTTAATCATCGGCTGACGTCATTAACTTTAGTTATTTAAAATTTTGTTTTTTCTTTAAATTAAAATGTAGTGAAGTATGCATATCGATAATACCTATACAGCAAAGTATAAAACTTTAGTCTCAAAGCTATTTTTGTAGACGTCTAAAGGACATCTTCCTGTAATGTCTGCTCTGAACAATTTTGAATAGAAAGATAAAAATTTACAGTAATTTGACACGCATAGTACATTATACTACAATGTATTGCATAGTACCAGCTTATTGGCTCTCAATCGGATAGTAACTTTGCTATGGGTATCACGCTGTTCATGAGAATGTCTTTCCATGCATATTTATTGGTTGGCATTCATGAGGGCAGTGCGTTCCTGTCGCCTGGCATCGGAAAGCAACTGCCCGTCCCAGCGCCGCGATGCTCCACGGCGTGGGCATTCTGCCAACATTTAGGTAAAAGAAAAATTTGCTCTGTGATCACGCAATCACCTTGTAGATACCCGATAGAAACTACTGGGGCGATTTTCTACAGAGTAGAGTAGCAAAGAAGGCATTAAGAACCACTCAAAACCTGAAATGTTAATTTAGAAGTGGCTGTACTGCTAAACAAATGTTTAGTACTTACTCATAGAGTTTCTTGCAAGTGTATAAATGGATTACTCTGGCGACTTGCACTTAAGTAGATTATATTACATACAAACTTTACCAAAAGCGGGTAAATCTTCTCTAAAACACGACTTCATTACCGCTAAATTCATAAAAATATGGAATTTGAATATTTTAGAAATAATGAAAGCTCTCCTATAAATAATAATCGTCAAAGCCTACTTGCTAGTGGTTGGCGGCCTTTTCACCGAGAATTCAATTGGGAGTTTTTAGGACAACTGGCGTTTAAAGACACGCAAGAACTAACGCAAAAAACTTTAAATCTGGTAAGTAATATAGCGGAAACTTTAGGACGCAATCATTATACCTGGTGGGCAAATTTATTAAATATTGCTTCCGATAATACGCGTTACGAATTTGAGAAATTCTGGAATTATATTACGCCAGATCCACTAGCACCAGATTACCGTTATCAGGATATTCTGAGTACAGAAACTCCTATTGTGCAATTTGTAAGTCGTAATAGTATTCCGATTGATTATGTCCTGAATCGACTGCAAGAAATAACTGTAATGCGGGTTTTACAGTTGCTAGAACGTCCTGATATTATCACTCAATATTACTTAGAAAGAGACTTGTATTTTCCTGTCGAAAAATTTGTGAGTTGGGAACGTTTAGATGTTATAAATACAGTTTATAGTTATTGGTCTCAAGAGGATGTTTGGCTACAAATTGATTCCTACGAAAGAGGGCGACGACAGTATACTTTGATGTCAAAAGATTTATCACCATTAATTAACAAAGCAACTTATGATTTAGCAATTATGCTCAGTGGATATCAAAGCCGCGTCGGCAAGGTTTACAATCAATTTTCCATTCGCAGTTTTCCCGAAGATATTCAAAGCTTTAGTGATGCAGTACAGCAAGTAATTCTCAATCAAAATCAATTAGCAGTTTTAGTACATGGCGAACCAGGAACAGGTAAAACAGCATGGACGCAAGCAGTTGCAAAAGAAATTCTTGTACCACTTGGATACGTAATTTTTATTTTAGATCATGATGCGATCGCTAATTTTGTACCACCCACATATTTAGAGCGAATTTGCATTATTATTAATGAGGCTGATAATTTAGCCCAAAATCGTGCTAGCGAAGTTGCTCAATACAGTACTAAAACCGAACATATCTTAAGTTTACTGGATGGTACTTTGTACCAAAGCGTAATTGATGACTCTGGTATTCAAATGCGGCAAAGATTAGTGGTATTAATGACTTGTAACACTACAGAAAGATTAGATCCAGCTATGTTACGTAAAGGTAGAGTTGATTTGATGTATGAGTTTACCCATAAATTTGTTTGAGTAATAAAACTACAGACTTGAGAAATGCAAAAGAAAAAATCCTGTGGTGTAATTGTGATGCGATCGCAGCCACAGATGAGTTTTTTGCTGCTGTTAAAACCTAACTCCTACGATTTGCCAAAAGGTAACATCGAACCAGGAGAGGATGAAATTAGTTGTGCGTTACGTGAGTTATTTGAAGAATCTGGAATTACAATTAATGATATCGAGTTAGATGAAAAGTTTCGGTTTACTGTAACTTACAGACTTCGTCACAAGCGATTGAAAGGGAAGAAAAAAGAAAAAACTATTGTGATATTTTTGGCTTGGCTTAAGAACGAAGTAGTTGTAAAAACTAGTGAACACGGTGGCTACATATGGATGGTTTGGGATCCCCCACACATAATTCAACAAAAAACCATCGATCCACTACTAACGGAATTAGAAAACTACCTGTATGGATAGTAAAGTTTTCAGGAAAATACCCCAAAACAATTGTAGTTAATTACTCAATAATTAAATTGAACCGATTCAATTATCGTGAAAATACAATAGCTAATTTTAGCAGCACTTAGACTTCCTAATCATGCTATTTCCTATCATATTTAGTCAGGAGCTAGCAGCAATACATCCCCAGTCAATTATCTTAGAAAGTAACGATTCTACCTTTGAGATTGAAAGATATGCACAAGCAAATCTATGTAAGATTGAATATGACTACTCAAAGCATAACTAGATTATCTCCGGTTGGAATGGCATGAAAAATAAAATTTCTAATATTATTTATTTCTATAATATACAGCCAATAATGTTACAGTTCCACAAGTAATAAAACTAAGTAAATTTCCATACATTAAAATCAAATCATTTTGGTAATAACCATAAAGAACTCCATCTATTTGAATCAGATTAAAACCAGAAAAAGTAATTAAAGAAACATTTTTGGCACTTCTAGTTTTAAGAATTCTCATGGCTTGTGGCACAAATAAACTAGCGTTAATAACAAAGCCTAAGCCAAAGAAAAAAGTAACTATTTCTTTCATGTTGAAAGTAAGTTATATACCAGAAATCAAGTATAAAGATTGTCACGATTATTACTAATAGTTAATGCTTCCACTGCTAAAGCACATACTTTTTACAGGATGTGATTATGAC
The DNA here is from genome assembly GCF_038404745.2 of Chlorogloeopsis sp. ULAP02. Lineage (NCBI taxonomy): Bacteria > Bacillati > Cyanobacteriota > Cyanophyceae > Nostocales > Chlorogloeopsidaceae > Chlorogloeopsis > Chlorogloeopsis sp. ULAP02. Next base: position 164,153 of record NZ_JAYKTT020000054.1, read on the forward strand.
ACACCCACAATTTATTGATGCTGTTTTAGTGAGAACGTCAATGATAAGAAGTGAGTGTAGAGAAAGTAGTGTTATAATACTTCATGACTTGCTTAAAAAATTCCAAATAATATAGCCCACATTAGCGGGCTATATCTACATACAGATGAAAAGCTAAATTTGATATTAAAGGTCGCCGCCGCGAAAAGCCAGTACAAAAATCACCGCAGGACCGGCTAACATAATCAAGGCTACAAACAGCAGCTGGAAAATAACTTCCCAATTAATGCTTGTTAAAGCTTCAAACATTATTCCCTCCCAGTTGACTTAAAACTATTTGTCACTCAATTGTCAAACCCGGAATTTATCATATCCGGCGATTGCCTATCAAATTTAATTTACTTAACAAAATGATAACAAACAATATACAAAACTAAAATAGGGATTGCGCACTAGCTGATCACCAGCAAATAAAAATTAAGGTTTAAACAATGGCTACTTGGCAATGTGTAAAGCAATGCGGAGCTTGCTGTCACCTCGATCCAGCATACCGCCCAGACTTAGATGAGTACTTATCGCCACAAGAAATGGAACTCTACCTGAGCATGGTAGGTGAAGGAGGATGGTGCGTAAATTTTAATCGCACCACACGTGAATGCCGAATCTACACAAATCGCCCGCGTTTCTGCCGTGTAGAAACGGAAGTGTTTGAGGATATGTACGGCATTTACCCGGAAGAATTGAATGATTTTGCAATTGAGTGCTGTCAACAGCAAATCGAAGGCGTTTATGGCGATCGCAGTTTAGAAATGCTGCGCTTCAATCAAGCCGTTGGTTACATATATAAAGAGTGATGACATAGACACAGGGCAGTTACTTACCTTACAGCAAGCCAGACAAAGCCAGTTGTCACTACAAGTCTACTGAAGGTTGCAGCTTATCTTTGGCAACTAATGCCAAGATTTAGTGATCAAGAATACTTATTAAACTACAAGTATTTTGACTTTATAAGCGCGCTATTCCCTTAATAGTCGTTATCAGCCACACACATCCCTTTGCATTTAATACCATTTGTCGCGGTGCGCTGACAATGAGAACATAAAACTTTTTCTGTTTCTTGATTTATCTTTATACTAGTGTTTGTTCTAAGAAAGTCTTTTTCAGTTTGGTGTTCTACAGTCATAAGAATAGAGAAGTTTTTGGCTGTTTACATTTTACCGAAGAAGAATTTAGAATTCAGAAGCTGGATTCAGATTGAGTATTCTGTGTGACTACACAGAAAATAGTGTTTTAAAGTCCTAGATTTTAATCGTGAATAGCAATATAATTTTCTTTGTTAAAACTTGATTATAACTCCTGAATACTAACTTATGACCTTTTTACTAATTCTCAAAATTAATGATTATTGCTAATGCAAACTCTAAATAATTCTATCACACACCTGACTTCTTGAGTCTCTTATTTAAGATTAAGTTATATCTTGTACCTATTTTTCGACTGCCAAGAAATAAATTTCTTGGCTAAGAGCGAAAGTAAGCTAAAGCTTACTAGACATATTTTTTAGTCTGTTGAAACGGACTTTGGCTATAAGAGTTGTAATTTAGTACAAGAGTATTCAAGGTGATGTGCAATATATGTGTTAAGTAAAATTAATTGTACTTTTTTATGAAATTTAGAAAAACTAAATAACAAGAATAATGGTTACAAACTCTAATAGCAATTCACAACTTCCCTCGGATATATCAACTTTAAATAATCGTACAGCAAAGCCAAGCTCTGAATTTTACTCTGTTTTCTCTGAAGAAGAACTTTTAGGAATAATTCATGCATTAGAAGTGAGACGAGAGATACCTCTCAAATATTCTTATAAAGGTAGGGGTGCCAAAATTTGGGATAATTTTTATCTTAAATATGCTATTCCTAAATGGTATCGGACATCAAATGTAGAAATTGACCTTTTAAAGCAGAATTTTACATTTATTATCAACAAGTTCCACAAATACCAAAAAATTAATGTTATTGATGTAGGTGCAGGAAATTCATATCCTGTTAAACAATTTATCTGTAGGCTTACTAAATTGGGTTTAATCAATAAATATCTTGCCTTAGATATTAGCGAAGATTTACTTAATATATCCAATCTTAATTTTAAGAAGTGGTTTCCCAAAATTGAATTTCTCAGTGCTTTAATTGATATAGAAAATAATTGTATACCTCAAAGTCTGTTGGAGAAGTTGGAGAATCAGACTCAAGTTAAAACTGAAGACACAGCAACAATAATTTTGCACTTGGGTGTAACAATGGGAAACCATCAAAATAGAATTAAAGTACTCACAAATTTTAGAAATAGTATGCAAAAGAATGATTTTCTAGTCTTCACTAACGAAATTGGTTCTAATTCTCAATGGGATGGCAGTGCTAGAGGTGGCTGCAAATATCATGCAGAACAAGTATATGGATGGATTAAAAATACACTTGGGATTAAATCTGAAGATTGTCAACTTATAAGAAAATATGATTCACAAACAGATAGCCTAGTTGCTAATATGCAAATTCTGAGTAACTACACTATAAATTTTAACTTTATGGCAATTAATAAAAATCTTGAAATCTCCGCAGGTGAAGAAATAACGATTTGGAGACATCATAAATATGAAATACCTGAACTTCTGCAAGAAATAGAAAAAGCTGGGTTAGAGCTTGTTCACTACAGTACTAACAAATACTTATCACATGCTATGGTATTTTGCCAAATTACTAGTAAGTAGTAATTAGCCCCGTGTCAGAAGTAGAACATTGCTCAAAATTACATTCGGCTCTTGGCAGATATTAGCAGATTTGCTGTGAGTATGCCTTTTGATATACTAATATATGAATATATTTTGCTGCTTTCATCTCAGCAATTAGATAGTTGTTGAAAAGTGGTCTCAATATTTTAATATTATTATGGATATAGAATTTCAGTAAAATCTCAGTCTAACTCTCAATCAAATACCTAGTAATTTAAGTTGCAATTAAAAATTATGGAAAATACGTTAGTTGACAAAACTTTCCGTGACAGTAATGGCAATATTGTTTTAGCTCAGAAGCCAAATCTCCCGCTTATTGTTTGGATACTAACCAGTTTACTTGCTCTAATTTTTACAACTGGTAAAGTTAATACAGCGTTAGACGTTTTGGCGAATGGCTCTTTGTTTACTTGGGCTTGGCTGGAATTATTTCAAGGTATTAATTATTTTCGCAGAGCTTTAGGTCTATTGGTATTGATTGGTATTATTGCATTTAAACTTAGTAGTTCTAACGGATTAAATAATTAACCAAAAATATCTATCTTCAGCAATAATCTATATTATCGTTTGACTATTTAGATAGAGAGTTGTACCTTCCCATAAATACTCTTTAATATCTACATAATATTTATTTGGATTACGAGATAAATCTATCTTACATAAAACTTTAATCCCTTCCAATTCTAATTTGTTTTTCTGTTCAGGAATATATGTTAATAAATTACCTTGAGAGTCTAATATTCTATGAGTTGGATAATTAGGAACAGAAGTTTTTTTAATGTACATCGGAATAGCTCGCATATAGCTATTGCCTACTCCTATCCCTTTAATAATCTCTTTATAGGTCACAACTTTTCCATTAGAAACTTTGATTATAAAATCTAGAAAGCGTCCATAGGGATTTTCAGATAATACTGGAAATTGATTAGTTTGAATTTGAAATTTGCTGCCAGTTTGTATTTTACCTGATGCGATGACTACACCCAAAATTCCTCTTTTATATTGAATACTTTTTAATGATTCTACTAAATAAGCTATGCGTTTACACGGCTCGCAGTAAAAAGTTAAGCGAATTGCAGCACCGCTTTCAAAAGTTATCAAAGAGCCAGGTACGAACTTCTCAGGTTGTATACCTGTAATCACAATATTTTCTCGCAATTCACCTGGTTCAATTGAAAATTCTAAAATATCTTCATGTCTGATAATTAAAACTTGCCTGGGACTGATAGGATTAGCATTAATATCTCCTTGTATACCATGACCTACTTGCAAATTTAAATGTGTAAGCTCTACCATTGCATCACCTTGTTTTAGCTTGGTAAAAAGATGCAGTACAGAGCCATATTTATCAGACATAACATTTAATCATTTATCGTATATAAGGATTATTAACTAGGAAGTTACCGCATCAAGAGAACAACTGCGTTTTCAATAACAAACCGCCAGAGCACACTACCTCTGGCGGTTTCATTATATTATTTAGACTTTGCTCCGATCACACCCTGACGCAAATACTACTACTGCCTAAAAGCTAGTTATAGTATGCCTTTTCTGCTTCTAACTGATGAAGTAAGTTTTCATCTCCTTTAACTCTGGCAACTCGTAAACGATGCTCTAAGCTCTTTAGGATGTTAGCACGATGGATATCAACCGCTGTTTGCAAGCGTTGTTGTGTATTCCTTTTCATGACTGTTTCTAACACCAATACTCTACTTTATGAATCAATCCCCAATTCTGATGCTGCCCGATGCAACATTACTTGTTGACGATTTTGCAGCTTCTGGCGGCTTTGACTCATTAACAAACGGGCTTGTGTGCAGATTAACCCAGATTTGTGATTGGATTGCATTTCAAGATAATTTGATTTCATGTCGCCTCTTTCTTTATTTATGTACTGTTGAATGAGGCGCGTTCCTTCAGGTCAACTTTCCTTACTTCCGTCTCTCAACACGAGAGATGAACGATTTATCCTTTACTCATAATATATTACTGTTGTGACAATTTTTGCTTCTGTCCTGAGAGGGAAAACCGTAATCTTCTTGTAAGGATTTACCCCAACTAGTAGAGTTTCACAGGAAATGGAAGCAACGATAGGTAATTTTATTTCACAAGTGGATGCGTGTAAGTCAAAATCGAGAGCCATCGCTCGGATTAGATCACAACAAACAAGAATTAATCATTCCAGGGTTGCAATTTGTAACAAAAATCTGAGAAAATGAAAAGAATATGAAAAACCTCTAGATCAAAACTACTGCCTGTGAAACTTGATTCTGTACCTGTGACCATAGCCAGTGTATCTCAGCCTCCTACTCAGCTAGAACTAAAAAGCATTTCACCATCACCTACAACTGTCGATTGTCCCCAAAAGCAATCAGTTGTAGCTATTTTTACCACTACCTTCGTTACTATTTTTCTAGCAGAAATTGGTGATAAAACCCAGCTATCGACTCTATTGATGAGTGCAGAATCTAATTCACCTTGGGTAGTATTTGTCGGCTCGGCAGCAGCATTAATCACTACTAGCCTCCTGGGTGTAATTTTAGGTAGTTGGATCGCTAGCCGCCTCTCTCCAAAGACTATCAACAAGGCTGCTGGAGTGATGTTACTGCTGATTTCCCTGATGCTGTTTTGGGATGTAGTCATTAACTAAGGCTAAAGAATAATCTTATGGACTGGCACCTTTTAGGATTGAGTTTTATTACAGTTTTTTTATCAGAGCTAGGCGACAAAAGTCAGTTAGCCGCGATCGCGCTTTCAGGGCGTTGTCAATCTCCGCGAGCCGTGTTCTTTGGTACAGCCGCTGCATTACTTTTGACTAGTTTCTTAGGAGCCGTCTCTGGGGGAGTTGTAGCAGAATTATTACCTACGCGCTTATTGAAAGCGATCGCTGCTGTCGGATTTGCTATTCTCGCTTTGCGTCTGCTGTTTTTTGACAATGAGGTATCTGAATAATTAGTTGTAGAGACGCACTACAGCACGTCTCTACAAATTCTTGTCTACTGCTGCCGCCAATACCAACCCAACAGCGTAACGCCGGCTACTAGCTTGATTATTTCCAATAGCCAGTAACCGCCGTGCAACATATTCATATTTGTGGGGATTTCTGCAACTGCCTGAAATAAATTTAATTGCAGTCCAATAGCAGACATTTGCGGAGTTAACAAATATGTATCAACAAGCGTTATCAACAGCAGTAACACTGATAAAATCAGGCTACCAATACGCCAGCTAAATTTATCTTTGCCCAGAGCTAAAACACCTGTTAAGACTAAGCCAGCAGCCAGTAATTCAATTCGATTAAAATTCCAAAAAATCACATAGCCTGCTGTCGCAAAACTCGCTTGTGTCATCATGCCAGAAATATAAAGACTAGGCATAATTACCCAATCTAATATTAGGCTAGCACTCAGCCAAAAGCCCAAACTCAACATGACAATAGATTGCCAGATCGGACGCTTGAATCCGAAGCTAGAAACAGTATTCATAAGTAATGAATAATTGCTGGGGTTATATTCTTAGTTTCGTACTTCACAAATCAATTTGACAACAAATTTCAATTATCTTTATACATTGCTAGTTGACAATGTATAAACTAAATTCAACAGGCAATTATACACGCTGTGATTTATATTGCCATATGCATATTAAAAATATTTGCAAAGATATAAACAATAGCAATAAAAATAAGTAATTGTTACGCAATCGAATCATTACAATTAAATCATAAACATCAACTTAGAGTAGGCTTCTAGTCTGCCTTAGCTCCAAAAGGTATAAAGCCATGCGCTTTGGAGTTTTATTTAGTACAGCATTAACTGGGGCGATCGCAATTGAAGGTTACATTACCCTAAGCAGCCCAGCAATTCAATTGCAAAATGGCACAGTATACTTTGCCCAGCCTCCACGCCTTATAGAAGCAGCGACTACATACCAAGATACGTATGTATGGGGTGCAACGTACTATTTCACGATCAGCTTGCCTGAGAATGCCGGAGAACCCTTACAAAAAATAACGATTAATCAACGCGAAGGAGTTGACTATATTCGCTTTGATCGAGAAGATACTTATGCTTTTGAAGGAACGCGTCGTAAAAAAGGTCAAAAGCTGAAACTAAAAGATGTGACAAGGGATCGCAAATCCCGAACCCTATCACTGACATTCGATCCGCCTATATCGCCAGGTAAAAATATTACAATTGCTCTTAAACCCGTGCAAAATCCTATGGTTGGTGGTGTTTATTTATTTGGAGTTACTGCCTACCCAGCGGGCGAAAAATCTTACGGTCAATTTCTTGGTTTTGGACGATTACAATTTTACAGCCCCAGCATCGATTCATTGAGATGGCATCCTTAGCGGTAATTTTTCATTTAACTGATTCGCCGTAAGTCCCGCGCTGTAATCTTTGATTCAGCGCCGGGATATAAGGCGGGCGGTAACGATTGTATCTTTTCCTTGTCTTTGCAAA
>NZ_JAYKTT020000055.1:0-25268 GCF_038404745.2 Chlorogloeopsis sp. ULAP02
ATAGTGGTTAGTGGGTAGTGGGTAGTCGTAAAGAAGCAGCTACCAAATTTACAGACGCTTCGGTTCCTCGCGTCTCTACCTACTACCTACTGTACGGATGAGTTTAGAAAATAAATTATCGGTTTTAGCCGAAAGATAATCAACGAAACCCGCACGGCAGTCGCTACACGGAGGAGCCAGTGCACCCTTGCGGCTCTACCGACTTGTAGCACCTGGCGTCATCTGGCGTGGAATCTCGCAGTTGCCTGCGGAGGAGCCAGTGCGGTGAAGCAGCCCCCGTCTTGGCGGTTTCCGGCGATGGGGGACTGCTGAACCCGAAGGGTGGACGGGTTTCCCCGGCATAAAGGAGCCAGCGCGTTGCGGAGAGAAGCGCCGTGCGGGGGTTCCCCCCGTTGAGGCGACTTCGGAGGGTTCCCCCCGTTGAAGCGACTGGCGTCAACTGGCGTCAAGTGGCGTTGGAAACCCTACCAAGAGGGCTGCTCGCTATGCACTGCCTCCCCTACTCACTACTGTACGGGCGGGTTTTAACGACAATCTTTCTAAGATGACGAAATATCCTATCTAAATAAACCCGCTCCTACTAACCACTTACAATTTCCCAACATAAAAAAGAGGGAAATTTCATCCCTCTTTATGCAATAATTTCTCATCTTATAATTGCTTTTAGGCAACTACAACAATAAATACAGATACATTACTCTTCAATAGCGGCTGGAATTTCTTCTTCAACTGCTTCAATTGCAGATGGAATCTCCTCTTCAACTGCTTCAACGGCAGATGGAATTTCTTCTGCTGCTACTTCACCTTCTTCTGTAACGGTAATGGCGGCAGGTGCAATGCCTTGCTGTTTAGCCAGCAGTTGTTCTCTATACTTTGCTGCCATTTCTTCTGCTTTATCGTAAACCAGATCGCGATTCTTGATCATGTCACCTGGTTCTGGTTCTAGCTGTTTAGTGGACAAAGATATCCGACCTCTTTCTGCATCTAGGTCAATGATCATGACTTTTACTTCATCATTGACATTGAATACACTGTGAGGTGTATCAATATGTTCATGGGAAATCTCGGATATATGCAATAGACCACTTACGCCACCAATATCAATAAAGGCACCATAGGGCTTAATACCGCGCACTGTACCGATTACGACCTCACCGACTTCCAGACGGTTCATCTTGCGCTCTACCAGCGCCCGACGGTGGGACAGAACTAAGCGGTTACGTTCTTCATCTACTTCTAAGAACTTTAATGGAAGTTCTTCACCTACTAATTCTTCTTTAGGCTTACGAGTACTGATATGAGAGCCAGGAATAAACCCACGTAAACCCTCAATTCTTACTAAAGCTCCACCACGGTTAGTGGCAAATACACCAGAACGGACAGTTGCATCTTCTGCTTGCAACTGCCGTACTCGCTCCCAAGCTCGCATATATTCTATACGGCGAATAGAAAGAGTTAGTTGTCCCTCTTCGTTTTCATCACTAAGGATGTAAAATTCCCGTATTTCGTTTGATTGTAAAACTTCTTCCGGGCTGTCCACCCGGTTAATAGACATTTCTTGTATGGGTATGTATGCTGCGGTTTTAGCACCTATGTCAATCAGAGCGCCGCGCGGCTCTATACTGAACACTGTACCGGGTACAATATCACCAGGGCTAAAATGATAATCGTATTTGTCCAGTAAAGCAGCGAAATCGTCGTGAGTAAACCCAATATCAGTTAATACAGTTGATTTCTGATTGACCATGCTGATTGTTTCCTGGTTTTTATTCTCCGTAGTTTTTTTGCCTCCTAGCGATGTATATGCAATTGCCAAATAGGCACTCTACACCTACATCCCTTCTCATCGTAGCGCAGAAAAGTTATCTTAACGCGCATTAATTGCCAGATAGTAGATTATATCAAATATTAAAACTTTATAATTTTAATGTTCAAAATATATTGACAAAAAACCGTTGAAAATTAAGTAATAAAACTACTAAAAATTAGTAACCGCTGTTACCTATGGGCAACAGCGGTTTCGTATTCTTAAAGATTGCCATCAAAAATTTGGCATCGGTAAATTACTTATCTTCTTTCCTCTCAACACGAGGAGGTTCGCGAAATGCGATCGCAAAGAAGAGAACTCCTATCGCCAAAGTCAAAATCAAAATATATGCCACGCTTTCCATATTACAAGTTCCTGCTATCCCGCCTGTAATGATAGTGTAATCTGCTAAAGAGAAAGAATGGTCTAACTAACTACCTAATTATCGTATTAATTTTCAAGCAGTTATTAGACCATTCTTAACAATTTGCTACAAAACTTTAGACAGCTTCCTTCTTACGGGTACTCAAGTCACCCACTTTCTGGAACAAGCCAAACTCCACTTGCTCTTCCAAATCCGCATCAACACCAGCAAATACATCTCGGTAGATTGTCCGAGCACCATGCCAGATATGACCAAAGAAGAACAACAAAGCAAAGACAGCGTGTCCAAATGTAAACCAACCTCTGGGGCTGGTGCGGAACACACCATCAGAGTTTAAGGTTTCTCGGTCAAATTCAAAGATTTCGCCACCTTGAGCTTTACGCGCCCACTTCTTCACTTCGGCGGGGTCTGTGAATGTTTGACCATTCAAGTCACCACCATAGAAGGCTACTTTCACACCATTTTGCTCGAAGCTATATCTAGATTCTGCCCGACGGAAGGGAATATCAGCACGGACGACTCCATCTTGATCGGTCAGAACCACTGGGAAGGTTTCAAAGAAGTTGGGCAGACGGCGTACTTGCAATTCCCGTCCATCGGCATCTGTAAAGACAGCATGACCTACCCAAGATTGGGCAATGCCATCGCCTTTGACCATAGGGCCTGTACGGAATAGACCACCTTTGGCAGGGCTATTACCGACATAATCATAGAATGCCAATTTTTCGGGAATTCTTGACCAAGCTTGCTCAGGAGTTGCACCTTGGGCAAGGCTTGATTGAACGCGGCGCTGAATTTCTGTCTTGAAGTAACTTTGATCCCACTGATAGCGGGTAGGGCCAAACAACTCGATGGGAGTGGTAGCGCTGCCGTACCACATGGTGCCAGCAACAACAAAAGCAGCAAAGAATACAGCAGCAATACTGCTAGAAAGTACGGTTTCGATATTACCCATCCGCAAAGCTTTATATAGCCTTTCGGGAGGTCTGACTGTGAGGTGGAATAAACCAGCAATAATACCGACGACACCAGCGGCAATATGGTGAGCTACCACACCACCAGGATTATATGGGTTAAAGCCATCCGGCCCCCACTCCGGTGCGACTGGTGCAACGTGACCTGTTATGCCGTAGGCGTCAGAAACCCACATTCCCGGCCCCCACAGCCCAGTTAGGTGGAAAGCACCAAAACCAAAGCAAAGTAGACCAGACAAGAACAAGTGAATGCCAAACATCTTTGGCAAGTCGAGGGCTGGTTCACCAGTACGGGGGTCTTGGAAAAGTTCCAGATCCCAGTAAACCCAATGCCAAACGGCGGCTAAGAATAAAAGACCAGAAAGAACAATATGAGCGGCAGCAACGCCTTCAAATGACCAGAAACCTGGGTTGTAATTAGGATCGCCAACTACGTTCCAGCCACCCCAAGAGCCAACAACACCCAAGCGTGCCATGAAGGGTAGCACGAACATTCCTTGACGCCACATGGGGTTGAGAACCGGGTCGCTGGGGTCATAAATGGCCAGTTCGTACAGAGCCATTGAACCAGCCCAGCCTGCTACCAAAGCTGTGTGCATCAAGTGTACAGAAATCAGTCGCCCTGGATCGTTCAGAACGACTGTATGTACTCGGTACCAAGGTAGTCCCATCGACTACGCTCCTCCTCGAAGAGTTTGTTTACAAAACAATTTTTTACCGAAGTTACCAGCAGCAAAAATTGCCGTCAGTAGCTTCTCTCAGTTTTTGTTATTGCCAGAGCTTGGATTTTCCACAGCTTGGTCTTAAAAATTAGACAGTGTGGCTGCTATGACAATCATTGCTTACGCACTTTCGGAACTGTGTCCTGAGGGTAGCGATCGCCAAGCAAAAATGAGAATGTTTAAAAAAGTGTAACTATATGATGGCGCTGTTTGCAAGCGTATAAAGAGACTAAAACCTGGTTACTGGTTAGTGAATAGTAGTGACTAAGGGCTAGTTTATTTAAATATTTCGCGCTTTCAGAGAAATGGTTTTCATACCCGCTTGTACGGTCGTGAGTAGAAGCGGGTTGATATAGTTAATTTCTTGATCACATAGAGATTTTTGTTAAAATCCGCGTCTACAGTAGTTTGTAAGGTTGGTAATAGTTTGTAATAAATCTTTACTAAACTACTTCCAACCAACATTTTCTACTGCACTATCATTTCAATATTTTCTAGATGGCACCTTGTCGAAGCGGTTCCAAGGCGCTCAATTACCTGTTCAGCACTCATTAAACGCCTCAGCATAACTTTACCGATCGCTTGACTAGATGTAACCATTTGTACTGATGTAATTGGTTTAACCTCCACAGTAATCACAGCATCTTCTACTCGATAAAGCCAAAATAATTCGCCTTTTTCTACCAAACAGATATTCATTTGCTGAATATCTGGTTGTCGTCGCCATGCAGTTATTTGCCAAAGTCCATCAGATGCCCAAACTCTACCAACTGTCCATCCTTCAGATAAAAAAAAGTATTTCACACTTTTATTCTCACTCTAGTTAAGCTCTATGTTTACTTTTCAAAATATCGGGAACATTTCAGTTAGTTTTAAACGACATACAATTTTTGACTACACTTTTGCAGACAAGTAAGCAAACATGAGTTGGTACATAATTATTTTGATGAATATCGGATTGGCTACTTGAAAAGCTTAATAAAGCTTTTCTTATGAAAATCCGAATTGAGCGACAAATGAGTGTATTTCTGTAATTTTAATTCAATGAAATATCGTTTAGTTAGGAATGAATATTAAAGAATGTATTTTTTTCTCAGATTACTAAGATAGAAGGCAGCTATACAGGGGGCAGAGGGCATTAGACGCGTAGCGGTGTATCCGTTGGTAGGTAAGAACGTTTTTCGTGCGTTCTGGTGTACGGAGTTCATGACGGCTACTTGTATTAAACTGCTGAGTTTTGAATACTGAGTTCTTTTTGTTTGTAATTTATAGTATACTAAGCACATTTTTGGATATGAGTTAGAAAATAAGATGTAAAAGCTTGATATACAAAGTTTTTCATGACATGCATTTAGATATTTGTCATAGGGAAATTAACTAGACATATAGTAAAATGAATGACCGCAGTAGATTAAAAATGCCGATATTTATGAACAGGTTTTCCTTGTTCCCAAAACGCTTAAGCCAGATGACAAAATTTTTTTCTTTATTTTGTCTATGTTTATTCTTAGTTATTAGCTGTAGTCCTCGCCCCCAAACAACATCTACTTCTGTGGGTAATCCCAGCAGTGATGGTCGTGTTACTGTGGGTACTACCTTAAAACCACGTACCCTCGATCCTGCTGATGCTTATGAACTACAGTCATTGGTGTTGGTTTATAACATGAGCGATCGCCTCTACACCTACGAAAGCGGTAGCACCGAAATTAAGCCTCAGTTGGCTACAGCTTTACCAAAAGTTAGCCAAGATGGTTTAACTTATACTATTCCCTTACGTCAAGGCGTAGTATTTCACGACGGTACACCTTTTAATGCTAAAGCGATGGAATTTAGTCTCCAGCGGTTTATGCAAAATGGTGGTAAGCCATCTTTCTTGTTAAAAGATGTAATTGATTCTGTCACAGCCACAGGTGATTCTGAATTAACTATTAAGCTTAAAAGACAATTTGCAGCTTTTCCAGCACTGTTAGCGTTTCCTGGTGTTTGTGCTGTTTCGCCCAAAGCTTACGAACTAGGTGCAGGGAAATTTCTGCCAAATAATTTTATCGGGACTGGCCCTTATAGATTAGCAAAATATGGCACTGATTCAGTGCGATTTGATGTATTTGACAAATATTGGGGAGATAAACCTGCTAACAAAGGCATTAACTGGCAAATTATTAGCAGCCCGGCAAATTTATTTAATGCCTTTAAAACAAAAGCCGTGGATGTGGCTTACGTATCTTTGGAGCCAATTCAAATTAAAACTTTGCAGGAAAGTGCGAAACAAGGTAATTGGCAGACAATTGCTGCTGAAGGTAGCGCAGTCAAATTCATGGCTTTAAACCGAAATCAAAAACCTTTGGATAATCCTGCTGTCAGACAAGCGATCGCGGCATTGATTGACCGTTCGATTCTAAATCAGCGGGTTTTGTACAATCAAGCAGAAGCATTGCATAGCATGGTGCCAACAACATTTGAGGTTTACCAACCAGTTTTTAAGGATAAATATGGTGATGGAAATGTAGACAAGGCTAAACAATTGCTAAGTTCAGCTGGTTTCTCAAATAGTAATCCTGCCAGAATCCAAATTTGGCATAGTTCTACTTCTCCTACTAGTGCGGCAGCGGCTCAAACAATTAAAGCTCTTGCCGATCAAAAAATGGATGGAATGTTGCAATTTGAAATTAGTCCTGTAGAGAGTGCTACCTTTTTTAAAGACATATCTAAAGGTTTGTATCCAGCATCAATATATGATTGGTATCCAGACTTTTTAGATCCAGATAACTACATCCAACCGTTTTTAGAATGTCAAAAAGGTTCAGTAGCTAAAGGATGTGAAGATGGAGCAAGCAAGACACAGGGTTCTTTTTATTACAACGAAAATATTAATCAACTAATTGCTCAAGAGCGTCAGGAGCAAAACCCAGAAACTCGTAAAAAAATCTTTACAGATATTCAAACTCAAGTAGCAACTGATGTGCCTTATGTTCCTTTGTGGCAAAGTAAAGATTATGTTTTCGCTCAAAATGGTTTGAATGGTGTGCAGCTTGATCCGAGTCAGTTTTTGATTTACAAGTCAATTAAAAAGTAGTTAGTAGTTAATAGGGGAGGCAGCCGCGGGTTAAGGGCGTTGTACCAACTGGCGTGCGGGTTTTGCTGATAATCTTGACGCTAAAACTAATAATTTATCTTCTAAACCCGCCCGTACAGTAGTTAGTAGTGAGTCAGCGCAGTCTACCCGCAGGGTACGACTGGCGTAGACGCCCGGTAGACAACCGTAGCCTGGCTTCTCAGAGAGTGGGCAGCTTCTCGCAGAGTACCCGAAGGGTTGGTTATTAACCACTATCCATTATCCTTTAAACAAATTATCTATGTCTCGTTCCAAAGCCTTACAATACTACATTATTATCCGCCTGCTCTTAGCTCCGTTAATGCTGTGGACTATCACTACAGTAGTGTTTCTCTTGCTGCGAGCAACCCCCGGAGATCCAGCAGATGCAATTCTCGGTGGGCGTGCGCCAGAAAGTGCAAAAGAAGAGTTACGGAAACAATTAGGTTTAAATCTTCCTTTGTGGTTGCAGTATCTAAATTACATGGGAAGTTTATTGCGTTTTGATTTAGGGAAGTCTTTGACAAGCCAAGGACAAAGTGTTTGGCAGGTGATTGTAGATTACTTTCCAGCTACGGCAGAGTTGGCAGTGTGTAGTATGGTAGTTGCGCTTTCAGTCGGAATTGTGATTGGTACTCTTTCTGCTTCTCGTCCTGGTACTTTTTTTGACTTTAGTGGAAGGTTATTTGGTATTATCACGTACTCACTACCAATGTTTTGGGCAGGAATGCTTCTACAACTGATATTCGCAGTGCAACTTGGGTGGTTTCCATCTTCAGGGCGCTTTGCCTCTAGTTTGCCCGCTCCTGAGCGGATCACTGGTTTGTATACAATTGATAGTCTCTTAAGTGGTGACTTAGCTCAATTTTTTACAACTTTGCATTACCTGGCGCTTCCTAGTATTACCTTGGGAGTTTTGCTCAGTGGAATTTTTGAGCGGATTGTACGAGTGAATTTAAAGCAAACTCTGCAAGCAGATTATGTGGAAGCAGCTAGAGCTAGAGGTATTCCCGAAAGAAAAATTCTAGTTTCCCATGCCTTAAAAAATGCTTTGATTCCAGTCATTACTGTTTTGGGATTAACTTTTGCTTCTTTATTAGGTGGGGCAATTTTGACTGAGGTAACCTTTTCTTGGCCGGGATTAGCGAATAAACTTTATGAAGCTATTTCTTTGCGGGATTATCCCACAGTGCAAGGATTATTAGTATTTTTTGGCTCGATTGTTGTGGCAGCAAGTATTTTGATTGATATTTTAAATGCTTATGTAGATCCGCGAATTAGGTATTAGGATAATGATGTTATGGAGTAAAGGTTATAGAATACTGGCACGTCTACTCTAATTTTGTGTTATTTGACTTAGTTACTAGTTTCTAGCCGCTTATTTTTTACGCGATCGCTTCACTGGATTCATCCAAATTTCTAACTTAGAAAAAGCTTGGGAAGAAAGTAGCGTCAAGCATAAGTAAACCACAGCTACAGCTGTATAAATTTCAAAAGTGCGATAATTTTCTGAAACAATTAATTGTCCTTTACGGAATAGTTCTTCAAAACCAATAATTGCAACTAAACTGGTATCTTTGAGCAAACTAATAAACTCATTACCTAATGGTGGTATCATCCGCCGAAAAGCTTGAGGAAAAATTACATAGCGCATCGTTTGCACAGAATCCAAACCTAATGACTGTGAAGCCTCCGTTTGCCCTGGTTCTATAGATTGAATACCAGCTCTGACTATTTCTGCAATGTAAGCGGCGCTATTCAAACTTAATGCTATTACTGCTGCTACAAAACGATCAAAGGTAAATGTTGAACCCAATTCTTGGATAATGGCAGGTATACCAAAATAAATTATAAAGATTTGCACTAGTAAGGGCGTTCCTCTAAAAAAATCTACATATGCTCTTGCTAGCCAACGTACAGGTTTAAGATTGGAAAGGCGTAAAATTCCAATCAGAGAACCACTAATTAAACCAAAAATTACAGAAACTACGGTTAGTTGGAGCGTTACTAACGCCCCCTGTAACAAAATCGGAATAGACTGCAATATCAGATTGATGGAACTGACAAGTGCAGATGCCCCAACAGGATTCACACTTGTAAACGGTAATTTTTCTGGTAATTGGAGTGGTGCAGTTTTAAACCACTTTTGATAAATTTTCGCATAGGTACCATCTTTCAATACTGCTGCCAATCCTTGATTGATTGATATTAAATTTGGCGAATCTTTTGCTGTAGCAATACCGTAATACTCCTCAGTTAGTAATTGCTTTACAACTTTAATTCCTTGGAGATTACCAGTATTAATCGCGTACAAAGTTACTGGTGCATCGTTAATTACCGCATCGACATTGCCGTTGAGTAACTCCTGAAGTGCTAAAGGTGCAGAATCAAAGCTACGAATTTGTGCGCCAGAAATACTCTTAGCTTTGCCTGCACCAGTAGTGCCAATTTGTACAGCAATCTTTTTGTTTTTGAGACTATCAAAGTTAGTAATATCTTGATTGTTAGTACGAACAGCTATTGCTAAACCCGCTCTAAAATAGGGGCGTGAAAATGAGATGGTTTTTGCGCGTTCTTCTGTAATAGTGATGGCACTAATTGCTGCATCCACTGTTTTTGCTTGTAAAGCTGGGATAATTCCATCAAAAGGTAAACTTTGAAACTCAACTTTAAAATTACTGCTGTTAGCGATCGCTTTCATCAAATCAATATCAAAACCCTGCAACTCACCCCCTTGCCCTTGAAACTCCATTGGGGGAAATGCAGGTTCTGTCGCCACCCTCAAAGTTTTACCCGCACCATTCACACTTGAATTGAAACTGCAACCACCAAGCAGCAAACAACTCAATCCAATCAGTAAACTCAAACGCAACCACCGTACAACAGCCAACTTAGCCATACTTCCTCTTTCCCTGCGTTCTCTGCATCTGGAGCGGTTTTGAAATAAAGTCAACTTTAACACCAACCGTCCTGATGTTAGTCAGATTACAATCAACTGTAATGCAGCTGAATTTGGCTATGAACAACTCTACTCTTGCGATCGCATTTGAAAACATCGAAAAAAACTTTGGTTCGCTCAAGGTTCTTAAAGGGATCAGCGGCAAAATTCACCGCACGGAAGTTGTGTCAATCATTGGCTCCTCTGGTTGTGGTAAGAGTACTCTACTACGCTGTTTGAATCGCTTAGAGACTATTGATGGTGGAAATTTAGTAGTTAATGGTATCGATTTATCTCATCCTCATTTCAACCAAAAGCAATTGCGACAGCTGCGAACAGAAGTAGGCATGGTTTTCCAGCAATTTAACTTGTTTCCACACTTGACAGTTTTAGAAAATTTAATACTAGCTCCCTGCAAAGTGCTAGGGAAAACTCGTAAAGAAAGTGTTCAACTGGCAGGGCTTTATCTCGAAAAAGTAGGGCTTTTTGACAAAGCATCAGCTTACCCAGAACAGCTTTCGGGCGGACAAAAACAACGAGTAGCGATCGCTCGGAGTTTGTGCATGAATCCCCAAATCATGCTCTTCGATGAACCAACTAGTGCCTTAGATCCCGAACTTGTGGGTGAGGTTTTGCAAGTTATGCAGCAGTTGGCAGCAGAGGGTATGACTATGGTAGTTGTCACCCATGAAATGCTATTTGCTCGTGAAGTTGCCAATCGGGTGATATTTATGGATAAAGGTGTGGTGGCAGAAGAAGGCTGCGCTCATGAAGTTCTGACAAATCCTCAAAGCGATCGCCTGCGTCTTTTCCTTCGTTGTCTCAATAGAGATTGGCAGGCAAACGCAAGTTAAGTAAAGTATTCTCAAGTTCATAGCGTTTTTCAACGCAAACATAGAGTTATAGAGGAAGTGAGAGCGATGAGCGATCGCTTTGCAGAAAACCTCAAAAACAAGGCGATCGCATTTTCGCCTTGGTTCAACGATCGCTGCTGCACCTTGTTGTAGCTCTTGTTCACTCCCAGCAAAATTCAGTTAATGCTTAGACACGTAACCTTTCAATCGGAATCCGAATTAGTGACGGAGCGATCGCTCAAGCTACCGTTGCCGTCAGTTAACTTGTTCGCAATTGCAGTTTGGGCGGGTTGAGTAGCAAGAAACGCTACAACTGGAGGAACTTGTGAAATAGATTTTTTACTCCGCTTACGATTAGAGCCGCCTGCCTTTGAATATTCGATGCTGTTTTTGCCGTAGATAGTCGCGACACCACTGAGCATCCGTTCAGACATTTCCGAGAGCGCTTTGTCCATCTGGGTTAAAGTCTTACGAGATTCATCAAGATTGGACAGCAGTGTATTATGAGCTTCCAGCATAGTACGGGTAGCATCGATGAGGCGGCTATAGGCTTCAACGTTTAATCCGTGTCCTAAATCCAGATGCTCATCAATGGATTTAAGCAGGGCGATACGACGTTGAGCTTTGTCTACAGCAGCAGAACCACGAGTTTTTAGAGACATGGGAGTATTCCTTGAATTATTCTCTTTCAAGATAATAGGATGCCCTTTTACCTGAGATGAGTAGTTTTGTGGATTTAATCATCTACGGGTTTAACGCAACGAGCGGGAATTTTTCTGTGTTTCTACACATTACATATGTATCGATTTGTTGTTTCGGGATAAACACAACCAATAAATGCGATCGCCAAAATCGCAATGGCACTCACTAAATCTATAAATGCGACTGTCGAAATCGCAACGGCACTCACTAAATCTATAAATGCGACTGTTGAAATCGCAATGGCACTCGCTGAAATCAAAATGGCATTCACTGAATCCATAAATGCGACTACCGAAATAAGTAGCCAACATCCCCAACTCTGAAGAGCCTTCAAGGTGGAAGAAATTAGATTTATTTCATGGAGGCGATCGCCTGTTGTGGAAGAGTGATACCGTTTAACTTTAAAGTTGATACATTTAGGCAAGCTGGGGGAGCTGGGGAAGCTGGGGAGACAGGGGGAGCAAGAAAAGTGATTTGTATCAATAATTTCGTGAAATGGTATGAGCGATTGGTTCATGCAGCTATTCTATTCTCAATTTTGCATTTTTGGGTTTTGCGATCGCATTGTGGAGAAGAGGAGAGCGATCGCTGTAACTTGCCTTATTGTTACGATCAATTTGTTGTTAGTGAAAAAAAGTTTATCTTGTGGATGCTACATTTAACTGGAAACCGGAACAGGCTTTACTAGAAAAATTAATAACTCTTGCTCATCAAAGAGGTCAATCTCCTGAATCAATAGTCAATGAAGCAGTTAAACTATACCTGGATATCGAATCGCCAAAATCGAATTTAACTTCTGATTCTGACCCATTAATAGGCTTATTTGCAAGTGCCAATGACCTCGCTATCAAGTCAGAAGATATTCTTCAACAGGAAATTACTGAAAAATCTGGGTGGACATGGAAAGAAACCCAGCCGTAGCAGATACGGGGTTTATTGTGGCATTATTGAATCGTTCAGATACAATGCACAATATTGTTGTAACCGTCTACGCTCAACAACAACAGATTTTGCTACCACAAACAGTTTTAGCAGAAGTAGCTTATCTCGTTGGGCGTAATGCAGGTGTAGCTACAGTAGCAGCTTTTTTGAAAGGACTGTGTGCGAGTAAATTCAGTTTAGTGGCTTTGACAGATCAAGATGTAATGCGTGTGGCGGAAATATTGGAAGATTATGTAGATACCCGAATTGATTTTGTAGATGCAACTGTTATGGCTGTAGCTGAACGCTATAATATTACAAAAATATTGACTTTGGATCAGCGCGATTTTAGATTATTTAGACCTAAACATTGCGATAGTTTCGATATTTTGCCTTGAATTAATTTTTTCATAGTTTATTTATATATATTTACCCAAACACTATCAGGAGAGCGATCGCTTTGCAGAAAACGTCAAAAACAAGGCGATGATATTTTGGGGAAAGTGAGAGCGATCGTATTTTAGTATTCATCAATTAGGCAGACATCAAACGCCATCTTGGTTCAGGAATAGAACGCCCTAATTCTTTTGCAGTTTCAATCCACTCCTGCATAATAATTTCTACATTGTGTAGTGCTTCTTGGTAAGTTTCGCCATCAGCAGCACATCCTGGTAATTCTGGTACTTCAGCGATAAATGATTGATCTTCTTCACTCCAGTAGAGAATTATTTCATAGCGAAGCGTCATGTTTACCTCCTAGCTGGTATTTCAGAATTACTTCACGAACTTGTTTAACTTGATAGGCTTTAGCTTTTCCTTGCTTGGGTTGCAGGTTTAATATTTCTTCAATACCTTCCTTGGTATAAATGTGATGACTACCACGAATACGTTCATCAAAACCTAGTTGGTTTAGGAGTTGGCACAGTTGCTCAAAGGGAATATTTGCATCAGATGTACCTGATAGGATTTTAGCCAGGAGTTTGTCTTTTTGGCTCACAATTTATAAAATTCACTTGTGGCGTTTATTGTAGAGTACGATCGCTTTCTTGGAAGATGAGAGCGATCGCACCTCTGCACAATTCCAAAAGCGATACTCAAAGAATGGGGGTTAACATTCATAAAGCCGCCCTTGGAGACTTTCAAAAAATCTCCTAACTGACAGCATATTCTGTAAATTGCCTCATAAAAGGAGACTGAAAACCTAAAACAATATCTTCCTTGGGAACTCCCGCAGCTACCAAATTAGCAGCGATATCATCCTCTGTACCATTCCACTGGAGCCAAATTTTTCCATTTTTAATATCAATATGGATGATACAACTATGTACCCAGTTTTGACCTTCCCAACCTACATGAACTATTTGATAATGGTCACGTTCTTTATCAAAAATTTTTTCAACTTCTATATTTCCGTAAGCTGGTTTTTGCTCACTATATTCATGTAATATTTCTTGTACAAGCTGGCGATACCGAGTTAATTTATCCATTGGAAAATCACCTCTCGCTCTACATCATAAATCAGCATTTTCACTTGATTTTCTGCTATCATGTCTTTGGGAAAATCAAGCTGAAAAAATGTTTTATAAGTTGTTAAAGGCACTGCTAAATATAAAATACGCTCTGGTTGTACCCTTCTCAATGCACCTCGATAATTAATAAACTGTCCTAATGCTGTATGAAATTCTGAGATAGCAGACGATTTCTGTAAAAAACTTTTAACTTCGACTGCTATTTTGTGTCCTTGGCGTTCTGCG
The DNA here is from genome assembly GCF_038404745.2 of Chlorogloeopsis sp. ULAP02. Classification (NCBI taxonomy): domain Bacteria; kingdom Bacillati; phylum Cyanobacteriota; class Cyanophyceae; order Nostocales; family Chlorogloeopsidaceae; genus Chlorogloeopsis; species Chlorogloeopsis sp. ULAP02. The sequence goes on from NZ_JAYKTT020000055.1 coordinate 14,149, forward strand.
GCAATCAGTCTTTGTGCAGCTAAATCAATCGAAAGATTAACTCCTCCCACGCTAATTGTGAGTGGATCGTTAGTAATTTGCCAACCGTCTTTCTCTAAAGCTGTTTTGACAACTTCATGAAAAACATCTTTAGCAGACATACTTATCTATAAGTATATTTCTAATTTTCGTGCCGTTGCATTGTTTGTCATCTGTAAAAACATTTGGGGAAATAGAGACGTTCTAGAGAACGCCTCTATTTTAAGGGTTATTCTATCCCTTCAATCCTATCTTCAACCTCCTGATACAACTCACGCAAGCGTTCCAAATTACTCTCGCTAGTCTCCCAATAACCGCGTCCATTCACTTCCAACAAAGTCGATACAATCTTGCGGAAAGAATGGGGGTTCATGTTCATCAACCGCTTCTGCATATCTTCATCCTGGATAAACGTGGTATTCACATCCTCGTAAACCCAGTTATCAACAGCACCAGCTGTTGCACTCCAACCCATTGTGTTTACCAATCGCTTGGAGAGTTCGCGCACACCCTCATAACCGTGAGATAGCATTCCTTCGTACCACTTGGGATTTAACAATTTGGTACGGGCATCCAAACGCACGGTTTCTGATAATGTCCGCACTTGAGCGTTGGCAGTAGTGGTATCTGCAATGTAAGATGCTGGTGTTTTACCATCACCACGCAGACTTGACACAACTTTTGTGGGATCGGAGTCGAAGTAGTGGGAAACGTCGGTTAAGCTAATTTCGGAAGAGTCGAGGTTTTGGAATGTTGCCTCAGCTGTTTTCAAGGAACTTTCAAAAATCTTCCGAGATTCTTCCATCGTACCGGGGCTGTCGGCACTGAAGGCGAAGGATTTCCGATTTAGGTACATTTCCTGCAATTCGGCTTCGCTTTCCCAAGTACTGTTTTCCACTGCCAAGTTGATGTTTGACGAGTAGGAACCAGATGCGTTGGAGAAGACACGCGTCGCTGCTTGTCGCAGATTAATCCCCATTTCTTCTGCTTGTTGCAAAGCGTGTTTGCGGACATAGTTCATTTCCACAGGTTCATCCGCTTCTGCTGCCATTTTCACCGCTTGATCTAGCAGGTTCATCTGGTTGATAAACAAGTCGCGGAATACGCCAGAACAGTTAATGACAACGTCAATTCTCGGACGTCCCAACTCTTCTAAAGGTATTAATTCTAACTTGTTTACTCTTCCCAGGGCATCAGGAACCGGACGCGCACCAACCATCCACATGATTTGTGCCAGTGATTCTCCGTAGGTTTTGATGTTATCTGTTCCCCAAAGCACTGAGGCGATGGTTTCGGGATACTTACCACCGTTTTCGGCCATGTGCCGTGCTAACAGGCGATCTACAACTATTTTGGCTGATTGTACCGCCGCCGTTGTCGGGATGGCTTGGGGATCGAGGGCGTGGATATTTTTACCTGTAGGCAATACATCCGGGTTACGAATTGGATCGCCACCAGGCCCAGGTAGTATATACTCACCTTCTAAGCCTTGGAGTAACGCACCGAGTTCGTTATCAGCGCACACTTGCTGTAAGCAGAATTCCAAGTACTCAAATAGCGGTTTTAAGGCTGTAGTATCAACCTTGGTGTAACCAGCTTGATGCAAGGCTTCTACCCAAGGTTCTTTTTTGCCCATGTTAAAGAAGTTGAGCTTGGAAACGAAGGAAACTCTGCCTTCAGCGTCGGTTTGCTCTTTGACAAGAGCGGAAACTGCGGCGCGGGTTGCCATAGTGATGTCTTGCAGCAGTTGGACATCTTCCAAAATGCCTATGTCGCTATTTTTGTAAATTTCGTCAATATCCCTTCCCACACTGTTGGCAATAATGCGGGGCAAGCTTTGAATTTCCTCTTCTGTACGATCCAAGCCAGCAATGTTGACGAGTGTGGCAACTGCTTCTTCTGCACTCGGTGGTTTGCCAATTACGTGTAAACCGCAAGGCAACAGTCGTGATTCAATTTCCATCAATTTGCGGTACACCATGCCAACGATATTATCTCGCTCATCGGCGCTCATATCTTTGGCATCGATTTCTGGCAAATTAATGTCTTTGTCTAGGTTCACCATCCGGCATTTATCCATGATGGTGTTGACAATGGGAATACCGCGTCCAGTATCTTTCAAGGTTTGATAAGAACCAATTAAATCGCTAAGTTCTTTTAAACCTTTGTATAAACCAGCGTTTTCTGCTGGGGGAGTTAAGTAAGAAATTGTCTCAGCGTAGCCGCGACGCTTGGCGATTGTTGCCTCGCTGGGATTATTGGCTGCGTAGTAATACAAATTGGGAATTGTGCCAATCAGGTTATCAGGATAACATTCGCCAGACATACCCATTTGTTTCCCAGGCATAAATTCCAAGGAACCGTGAGTACCAAAGTGGAGTACGGCGTCAGCTTTCCAAATTTGCTCTAGGTAAGTGTAGTAGGCAGCAAAACCGTGATGGGGGCTGGCAGAACGGGAGAACAACAACCGCATCGGATCGCCTTCGTAACCGAAGGTAGGCTGAACGCCGATAAAAACGTTGCCAAAGTGCTTGCCGTATACTAGTAGGTTTTGCCCGTCGCTGTTGAGATGTCCGGGAGGTGGCCCCCAGTTCTCTTCTAAACGTTGGGAGTAGGGAGTAAGTTCCTCGTACTCAGGCACGGACATCCGATAGGCAATGTTCAGTTCCGGGCTGCTGTACTGTGCTTGAGCATCGTGGATAACTTCTTGCATGAGTGCCTGGGCATTTTCCGGCAAGTCTTGCACGTCATAGCCGTTATTTTTGAGCGCTCTCATTACCTCATAGATGGAACCGAATACATCTAAGTAAGCGGCAGTTCCCACATTACCTTTATCTGGTGGGAAGCTGAAAACAGTGATGGCAACTTTCTTTTCCAGCTTGGGTTTGCGGCGCAAATTAGCCCATTTCAGCGCCCGTTGTGCCACTGCTTCGATCCGATCTTGGAGAGCGATCGCTTTTCCTGTAGTGCCATCCCGTCCTGATAAAATTATCGGCTCAATTGCCCCATCCAATTCGGGAATAGCTATTTGCAAAGCTACTTGAATAGGATGTAAGCCCAAATCGCTATCTAGCCACTCTTCGGTAGTTTGGAATACCAGGGGCAGGGCTACCATATAAGGACGGTTTAGTCGCTTTAGTGATTCAATTGCCTTAGGATGGTCTTGCCGTGCCGGGCCACCTACTAATGCAAAACCTGTTAAAGATATTACTCCATCTACTAAGGGATTAGGTACTGAGGATTGGGTACCAGGGATTGGATTTTTACCAGTCCCCATTCCCCGCTCCCCTGTCCCCTTATCGTAGAAGTAGGCATCTACAGGCTTAGAAAAGTCCAAACCACCAGCAAATACAGGAATTACCCTTGCACCCATTGCTTCTAGTTCTTGCACCATTGCTACGTAGTGAGCATCATCACCTGTCACTAAGTGTGTTCGTTGCAACACTAAACCGATACAGGGCGCTAAAGGGTCTTTCAAATCTTGGGAAATATCCTGGCGGCTATTGTACCAGTTGAGGTACTCTTTGACATCCTCGAACATTGTTGTGGCTAAAGGATGCCAAATTCCCATATCAGGATAAACAACCGGCTCTTGATACTGGAAAAGTGCAAAATTTCGTTTATCTAAATCTTTTAATACGTACTTATCAGCTAGCATCAGCAGGAAGTTTCCTAAATTTTCTGGAGAACCTCCTAACCAATACTGAAAACTGAGCATGAAGTTTCTGGCGTCTTGTGCTTTGTCCATTGGTAGGAACTTCAGCACTTGTGGCAGAGTCCTTAGTAACTTCAGCATTGCATCTTCAAACCCAGCGCCGGATTTTTCCTTGCGCTTGCGCATAAATTGCGCAATTGCACTCTTAGACTGCCCTAACTGTGCCATTGAGAAGCTGCCCATCTTATTTAGGCGCATCACTTCCGGCATAGACGGGAAGACTACGGCAACGTCAAGGCGATCGCGGTGTGGTTTTACGGCTTCTACTACCTTTTGGGCTAAGTCTTCAATAAAAATCAGTGAAGCGATGAAGATATTGGCAGTCTCGACATCTTTTTTGAACTCCTCGTAGTTCTCACCAGAGCGGAGTTCTTCAATCAAGTATCCACTAATTTCAATCGCCACCTTGGGATTGTTTTCGTTAATCGCCCTAACCGCTTGTGACAATGCACTCTGGTACTGGGACTCTAACACGACATAGACCACCTTAATTAAATGACGCCCCCGTAGGTTATCGGGCGCAATATGTCTAATGGTGGACTTGACGTGGGTGAACATGCTTCCTCGGCTCCTTTGATGCGTGTTCTCTACTCCAGAAGTTCTGAGGGGCAATTGCCACCTTTCAGACTTCCTCTCTATAGGCAATCTGAGTTTTGTTTTATCAGAAAAAGCTTGCTCACAGGCGATTTTGTCGCTTATCTGACACAAAACGATATAAATAATTAAATACTTTGTTACAAATATTGACAAGCATAAAAGTGATTGCTTGCTTAATTGTAAATTTTTATTAATGTAGTCTATTTTCCACTTTTGCCTTCTGCCTCCTGTCGTCTGCTTTTAGCAAACACACCATCACCAGCCAATTAGACAATGACTATGCCAGCAGTTGATATTTTGATTCTCTCAAATGGCCCTGGAGAAGTAACGACTTGGGTACGCCCAGTATTGCGATCATTACGTCAAAAGCTGGGAAATGACCGTTCCAAAGTGAGGATTTCGGTAATTTTATCGCCTTGCCCTAATGCCACTGGTAAAGAAACCGATATAGCCCGTTCTTACCCAGAAGTAGATAGAGTGCAGTCTGCAAAGCATTTTTGGCGTTTTTTAATTTCGGGAAAAACCCATGAAAATTGGGATTGGAGAAGTATAGGTGTAGTCGTTTTTCTTGGTGGCGATCAATTTTTTCCAGTAGTTATTGGCAAAAGGCTTGGTTATAGTACCGTTGTTTATGCCGAATGGGAAGCACGCTGGCACAGTTTAATCGATCGCTTTGGCGTGATGAAACCAGAAGTTGCTGCCAGAGTCTCGCAAAAGTATGCCCATAAATTTGCCGTTGTAGGAGATTTGATGGCAGAAGCCCAAATAAATGACGCAAAGACGAGGGGATACGGGGACGCGGGGAGTGAAGAGGAGACGGGGACGCCGGGAAACGGGGAGGCTGGGAAATTTTCTCTCTCCGCGTCTGCGCGTCTCATTGTCTCCGTGTCTTCTCAAACCGCGTCTACTGAATTAATAGGTTTACTCCCTGGCTCCAAGGCAGCAAAATTATCTCAGGGAGTACCTTTAACTTTAGCAGTGGCAGAATACATTCACACCAAAAGACCGCAAACCAGATTTGTCATTCCCGTAGCACCGACTTTAGATTTACAAACTTTAGCTAGTTTTGCCAATCCCCAGAAAAACCCTTTTGTGGAAACTTTCGGTTTTTCGTCAGCAGAATTATTTCACGAACAGGCTCCTGTACTCAAAACTGCAACTGGTTTAACTATCGAATTGTTAACTCAAAATCCTGCCTACGAAACTCTTTCCAAGTGCTGTATGTGCTTAACAACCGTAGGAGCAAATACAGCAGAGCTTGGCTCTTTAGCAGTGCCAATGATTGTTTTGCTTCCCACCCAACAATTAGATGCGATGAGAGCTTGGGATGGTTTGCCAGGGTTGCTAGCAAATTTCCCTGGCGTAGGTTCTGCCTTTGCTAAAGTTATCAACTGGTTATTTTTAAGGCGTAAAGGTTTGTTAGCATGGCCTAACATTTGGGCGCAGGAAATGGTTGTGCCAGAGCTGGTAGGCAAACTTCAGCCACAAGATGTTGCGGAAATAGTATTAGATTATTTAACTAATCCAGAAAAACTAGACGAAATACGAGCGAAGCTACGCAGCATCAGAGGAGAACCTGGTGCTGCGCAAAAAATAGCACAGTTGGTATGTGAGGAGATCGGGAAGAAATTATAGACATGGAGAGGGGAAGACGCAGTGCTGCGCAGAGAAATGAGTAAAAGGAGACAGTACACAAGGGGAAAGAACCTGATTCACAGTTCCCCGTGTCACCGTGTCACCACGTCCCCGCGTCTTGTTCCTAATCTCCAGAAGACTTCCCATCCTGTCGTCCCAATTCGTAAACGCCGCAACCAACACAAGCGAGTATGCCCATGCTAATTGCCCAGCTACGTCCTAAACTAAGCTCTACTAGCCAATTACATAAAGTACCAATGCCAAGAAAAGGCAAAATGCTAAACAATGAGGCGTAGAAAGCGTTTTGCGATTCTCTTGCTTGGCGAGTCTTTTCAAATTCTGACTGGCTTGTATAAAGCGATCGCTCGGCAAAGTTAAACCAGCGATTGAGCATTTCGATTACCCATTCACTGACTGGCGAAAAACCTAAGTATAGCGCCAAAGACCATAAACTAGTTCCGGCTATTGCTACTGCATCCAAGTCAAAGCTAAAAGGCAATATCTCAGTCAGCATTTTATGTGGGAGTCCTGCAAAAATTAAATTTTTCTTTAAATACTAACTCCTGTTCTACCCCTGTAACTCATACCCTGTTACGTATTAAAATCTCTACTTTTAGCATCCAAAAACTTCAACTGATGGTATACACAACTAATTTGTGGCAAATTCACACCAACAGCAAGCGCTTTCCTTAATGGATTACCAAAAATTGCTTCTACTTCCAATGGGCGATGCTCATCGTAGTCTATCTTCATGCTGGTACGGTAAGGCTTCATGTGATCGGTATAGTCCAGCATTTTTGCAATGAAGCGATCGTCTATCTTTCTACCAGAAGTTTTTGCTCCAGCAATAACTTCGTACATCAACTGTTCCACTAATTTACGAGTATAAGCATCTGCCATTAATTCACGTGTTGTAGCGTTAAGAATTACAGACAGCCCATTATAAGGGATATTCCATACCAGTTTTTGCCAACGTGCCAATAACAAATCTTCAGCTAAATCAATCGGAATCCCAGCACGCTCAAAGTCATTGGCTATTTGACGAATTCTGTCTGTATTGCCTACTGCCTGATAGTCAGTAGCATATTCTCCTAAGGTAACTTTTCCATAATCAAGGTGGCAAATATGCCCTGGCCCCAATTTATTAGAGCACAAAAAGCATAATCCACCGATTACCTTATCATCACCAACAATATCAGCTATTTCCTCTTCAATACCCAACCCATTCTGTAATACCAAAACGACGCCATTATCCTTGAGCACACGAGGCAACATCTGTGGCAGTAAATGATTTTGTGTTGTTTTTAATGCAACTACTACCACATCACAACACGGCATCTTTTTAACGTCACAGTAGGCATTGACTTGGGAGAGCTTAAAATCTCCATCTTTTGACTCGACGACTAAACCATGTTTAGTTACGTGTTCAAAGTCACTCTTAAGTAAAAAATGTACATCCAATCCAGCTTGTTGCAGTCTAGCACCGTAGAATCCACCTAAAGCGCCCGTTCCGAGAATGGCGTATCTGCGCTCCAACATTTTCTAAAAAAAGGAAAGAGAATTAAGAACTTATTATGACTTCTAGGTTCTCAATGGTAAACAGCGAGAATAATCTTGAGTCTGTTTGAGAGTATTAGTTTCTGCTAATGATTCCCATTACTTAATCAAAAGCAACACTAATTTACATTTATTTAATATTATATTTAAAATCTTTCTAATATTAAGGTGAAATAAATGGCTGATATAGTTGATATTGCTGTTAATGCGGATTCTTTTAAGACTCTGGTAACTGCTGTACAAGCGGCAGGATTGGTAGAAACATTAAAAAGCCCTGGCCCATTTACAGTTTTTGCACCCACTGATGATGCTTTTGCCAAATTACCACCTGGAACTATCCAAACTTTAGTACAAAATATTCCCCAACTAACACGAATTTTAAAGTATCATGTTGTGCCTGGAAAACTTAAAAAGGATGATTTAGCAAAACTTGGTACTGTAACTTCTGTTGAAGGTTCAACAATTAAGATTGATTGTTCTGATAAATTTGAAGTTAAAAATGCCACTGTTTTAGCTGCAGATATAGAAGCTGATAATGGCGTAATTCACGTTATAGATACAGTGATTCTCATGGGGTAGTTGAATATTTGGTATACAAAGGTGGGTTACCTTCCCACCTCTAAAGACTCAAAAATTTAACGATAAATTTAAATATAAAACTTCTTAACTGATAATAAAGATAGTAACAATTGATTTATAGAGTAAATATTTAGTTTTCAGTAAACTAGCACAACTAATTTAGTGTATTAAGAGTAGCTATCAGGTGAAGTTGAACAGAGTAAAACTAACTTATAATTATCATGTTATTTGTTGCACGCTCAACTAAATAACATCACATAATTTTGACCTCTAAGCTGAATTTTTATAATGTTAATTTTCAGTTTAAATAAGTAAATATTCAAATACATTAATTTATTTTACAATGTCAGCAAGTGGTACTCACGCTTTATATTTCATTATTTAATGTAGTTATTAAGTAACTTATACTAAATTGACATTACCTCCACAAAATAATGCTTGATTTTCATAGCTTAAGTGAGTTTTCCCGCGTGAACTGTGTTAGTATTTGCGCATTTCTAGTGCCAGCAAACTTGCTTGCCACCATTTTGACGATGATTTTCGCCGCACTCCGTCGCCCATCACATCAAATCTGGCAAGCCGCAGGGGTAGCTTGCCTTTTTGCTTTAGTCATGGTGCTGCACGTTTATAGTTGGTTTGCGATCGGTGTGGTAATGGCTCCTACCTATATTTTGCTGTGGCTGGCGATCACCTGTTTGTTTTGTAATTTGGGAGCAATTTTGTTTAGCAGGCGTCACTTCAACATCACAAGCTTTGGAAGTTAATTAGAGGACAGAAGGCAGGGGGCAGAAGGGAAGTTAGGTAAGGGGATAGGTGAACCAGCCCTCGTCTTGGACGCCACGTGACGCCAGTCGCTACGACGCGCTTAACCCGCAAGGGCGCTTACGCTCCTTTATGCCGGGGAACCCTTACCTACAGAAGCCACCTACTCTCCGAGAAGCCAGGCTACGCCTGTCTACCGGGCGTCTCACCATTCACCTGCGGCGAGAAACCCGTTCGCAGTGCTGGTTCACCACCGCAGTGGCTGTGCTTCCCGTCACGTAGACGCGTTCGCCGTCAGACGTTGCGTTAGCTAGCGTCTTCCCGTAAGGGTAGGGGGACTGGCGAACCCGAAGGGGGACAACAGACAGAGAGTTTAATTGTTCTGTTCCCTGCCTTGGTGTACGCAGATGATGATGGCTGCTTATCCTATTTCTTGAAAAACTTCTGCCGCATCCGAATTATAAAAACATTCACTTCTGGTAATTTCATACAAGCAGCGATCGCCCCAAAAACACCCAAGCCTACGAAGCCAGATATACTCAGCAGCAATAGTTGACTTAGTAAGCCATCTGTAATCAAGAATTTTTGTACAACCCCTAAAGTAAAGAAACTGGCAAAACCTGCAACAACGCTGGCAACAGTCAAACCAAAAATAGGTATGCTCCATTCTCGCCAAGGAATTCCATTCAGCTTGCGATCGAGCAACCATAAAAGCATCAACGTTGAACTCAAATTTACCCCTACAGTAGCTAAAACCAAACCAGGAGCGCCAAAAGATTTAATTAAAATCCAATCTAGGAAGACATTGAGAAAGATGTTAAACAGACTAATGCGAAAAGGCGTCTCACCATCACCCAGGGCATAAAATACCCGCACCAGCACATCACGCCCCAAGTAAACAAACATTCCGACACCGTAGGCAACCAACAGCGAGGAAACCATATCTGATGCAGCTTGATCAAAAGCTCCCCGCTTGTACACTACACGCACAATCGGATTTGAAAGAGCAATCATCAATGCGCCCAACGGTAACATCGTAAAGGCAGAAAGAATTAATCCTTGGCGAATGCGTTGTTTTAACTCATGCCAATCATTTGGATCGGTGAGTCGAGAAAAGATTGGTAACAGAGGAACTAAAACGACGTTGGAAATTACTCCTAATGGAGTTTGTACTAATAAATTGGCATAATTTAAGCCAGAGGCAGCAGCAGGAATAAAGGAAGCGAAAATAGAATTTATCTGCCAGTTGATATAGAGCATCCCAGAAGAAAAGGTAGCTGGCAACATAATTTTCATCACTTCCCTGACTCCCGGCTGATTAAAATCAAACCGCAGACGGAATGAACCCATACCAATACGTGCTTGTGCCACTAATTGCACAAGCCATTGCAGCAAAGCTCCCGCTAATGTTCCGATCGCTAATACCGCACCGCCGTACATCAAATACTCGGTAGTGTAAATTTTAGTACCTAATTGCAACCATAAGAAAGCTACGGCAATTACAACTGTAATACTTGATAATAAAGGGCTAATAGATGGTAACCAAAATTGATTAGCGACGTTGAGTGTGCCAAATCCAATCCCAATAAGTCCCGCAAGAATAGCCATTGGTGACATGATCTGGAGTTGTTTCGTGGCGATCGCCTTCACTAACTGTCCATCTGTACGTTGATCTAACCCTGGTGTAGTCAAGTCAATTAGATTCCCAGCAAAGATTGCCAAAGTGATCGTGACAATCAACAATACACCACCAACAAGGGTTGTCATAGTCTCCACCAAAGGAGCTGCTTCTTCTTTTTTGCGCTTGGCTAAGACGCTGACAATCGCACTGTAGAAAGGCCCATTAATGCCGCCAAGTAAAATCAGTAAAAAACCTGGGATAATATAGGCGAAACTATAGGCATCAGCAACAGGGCCAGTACCAAAAGCTGCACCTATTGCTACTTGCCGTGCCAAACCTACAACTTTGCTAATGATGGTGGCAACAGCAACAATGCCAGCAATTCCGGCAAGAGAACGAGAAACTTTTTGTTCTTGTGTCACAAATAGTACCCGACAAATATTCAGACGGCGCTTATCTGAAAACATTTAACCGGAAATCTAGAACTTTGTCAGGGTATTTTCAATAAAACTCATCTGATCAAGCAAGAGCTGGTTTGGCACTAAGCAATACCCATAACCAAGCCAGAATCAAAATTCCCATCAAACCAAATAAGCGCAGCAAATTTTTTTTCATAAAATAGGTGCTTGTTAGTAG
>NZ_JAYKTT020000056.1:0-25104 GCF_038404745.2 Chlorogloeopsis sp. ULAP02
ACAACTTTCACCACCAGGCATGAAACAAGCCACTCATCATCATTAGGACTTACGCAAAATTCCTGTAAAACCCTCTTTTCTCTGTGTACTCTGCGCTCTTTGCGGTTGATTCTTCCATAACTCGTGCGTAAGTCCTGATCATATTAAACACGTTATGTTAACGGAGAGTGGGTGGTATGGGACGGTAAGAGTAAAACGTTAGATGAAAATATGTTGATAAAATACTACACGAAGAATTAGCCAAGCAAGATCAGCGAGAATTGCTGCAAATAGCTAAAAATACTGAGGTTGTAGCAAACTATGTTCGGCGCTTTTGTTCAGAGATCTATTAGTACCATTTGTGTTATCCGCAACTAAATGCTAAACTACAACGTCCTTTAGTAAAAATTTGTTATATTTTACGTCTATTTGCCCATCTAGTATGTGAGTAGAGTTTTCTATTATGTCTGGTGATGCAATTACTCAACCTGAATTAATAGATAACAAAGCCAATAAGCAGCGAAATGAGCGTCAGATTCTGAGTGTAAAAGAATTAAGGATTCTGAGCGATCGCTCTAATCATCAAGGGTTGGTGCAACTGGCTGGACATTTAATAATTGTGGGATGTAGTGGCTACCTTTGGGCGACTAACATTGGCAATTGGGTGCTAGCAATACCGACACTGGTAGTCTACGGTTTTAGTTTTGCTTCTATGTTTGCACCTATGCACGAAGGCATTCACAGAACTCTTTTTGCTAACAATCGTTTGAATGACACTGTTGCTTGGTGTGCAGGTGTTCTCTCGTTTTATAACAGTACGTTCTACCGTTACTACCACAAATGGCACCACCTTTACACTCGCGTTCCCGGCAAAGATCCAGAACTAACTGATATGAAGCCAAGCAACTTAGGTAAATACTTGTTAATAATCAGCGGTTTACCTTGGTGGCTCGGAAAGATACGCGGACATTTTCGTGCTGCGTTGGGACAATTTGATGATTGTCCATTCATACCAGAAACAGCACAAAAAGAAGTTATTTGCTCGACTCTCTGGCAATTAGCTGTTTATCTAGTTGCGATCGCTGTTTCACTTATAGTTAATCAGCCTTGGTTTGTACTCTATTGGCTGCTACCGCTGGTTGTAGGGCAGCCGATCCTACGTTTTATTCTACTGGCGGAACACACAGGTTGCACTCTTGATGCCAATCTACTTACAAATACGCGTACCACATTAACGCTTTGGCCGGTGCAATTTTTAATGTGGAATATGTCATTTCATGCGGAACACCATTTATACCCATCTATTCCTTTCCACAAATTGCCAGAAGCTCATCAGCAGTTAAAAGAACATTTTTTACATATCGAGCTGGGCTATGTAAAAGTTAACCGGGATATTATCGCTAAATCAGAGCAGTCAGCATTCTAACAGACGCCATAAATACTAATGGTTCAGGAAAACTTTAGGCTTCTGCATAATTTGATTTATTTACTAAATCTACAGCAGATTTTTGTGCGATTACTTTTAATACTACCCTTTAACCAACTGGTTGCAGAGTGCACAAAACATGAATTGGCTAATTTTCACGCTTTACTTATTCCATCAGACAGATGAATACACAGTTGCTGACTATGCTAGATTGTACCCGACTCGTACTACTCATGATCGTGCCTAAATTTATTTTGCGAGCTATTATTCCCATTCGTAGTTAATCTGTTCTATACACTCTTAAAACTTGTGTCATTCATATGCCTACCATATCTGTAATCATTCCCGCTTATAACGCTGAGAAAACAATAGTCGATACCATTAGCTCTGTTCAGAAACAAACTTTTTCTGACTTTGAGTTAATTGTGATCAATGATGGTTCAAAAGATAAAACTCTCAAGCTACTGAACGAGATACAAGATAGTCGTCTCAAAGTTTTCTCCTATAAAAATGCAGGTTTATCAGTGGCTCGTAACCGTGGGATTTCTCATGCAACAGGAGACTTTATTGCTTTTCTTGATGCTGATGACTTATGGACAATTGATAAATTAGAACTTCAGTTAGAAGCTTTGCAGAAAAGCCCAGAAGCAGGAGTTGCTTATAGCTGGAGTTATTTCATGGATGAAAAAAATGAGTATTGCAGTACAGATAAACCAATATTATTTCAAGGAAATGTCTTTGCTGATTTATTAAAATGGAATTTTATTGCCAGTGGATCAAATCCTCTAATTCGTAGACAAGCAATTGAGTCTGTAGGAGAGTTTGAAACATCATTATTAAGAGCCGAGGATTGGGATTATTGGCTACGTTTAGCTGCAAAATGGTCATTTGTTGTCGTTCCTAAACCACAAGTTTTCTATCGTCAATCTTCAAGTTCAATGTCATCTCAAGTTGAATTAATGGAAGATTGTCAATTCAAAGTTTTGGAGAGAGCTTTCCAGAACGCCCCAATAGAATTACAAGAGCTTAAGCAACCTAGTTTTGCTCATGTTTATCGTTACTCAAGCAAACTTTGCCTAACAAGAATTCCAGGTAGGGAAGGAGTTAACAAAGCGAGTCAAAAATTGCGTAAAGCAATCCAACTAAATCCCAAAATTCTACTCCAAATAGAAACTCAAAAGTTAATTATTAAATTGCTGTTCAAAAAAATACTTACTCCCAATATTTCTGAATACTTGCTTCAAAGTATTAGTAAAATCCGTGCCACTGAGGTTCAAAAATTAAATATTTAGTCCTTTTGGCTTACAGCAACGCGCAATTCTGTGGCTTTTTATTTGAGCAGATAGTACTGCATCCAGAGCTATACCGCAAAAACCGAGAAAATCTTACACACCGTCAAAATAACCAAACTAATAGCCATTTGGAATTAGGGAACAGTATGTTAATAACTACTGAGGATTCTCAATAATGCCCAAATAACAAAAACACTCCCCTTCATTCAGAGGAGCTAGTGCAGGGGTTAAGCGCGTTGTAGCAACTTGCGTTACTTGGTGTGAAGGTGGTAATGTACTTCACCCAATTCTCATGAATAGGGAGCAAGTTCAATTTGTAGAGTGGGAACAATTCACACTTTTTGTTCCTGGAGTATAATATTCGGTTTTGTTGTACACACTAATGATACTGTTACCAACTGTAAAAAACCTACCTTGTTGCTCACTTTTAGAGAATTGCAAATGCGGGTATTCAATAGCTAATTCCTCAGCAGTCATGGCTTGTGCATCCATCCCATTTGGTAAAACTCCGGTACAACCAATATAGAACACCAAAGGACAAACTCGCTCACGGTAGATTTTATCTGCAAACTCTTTGAGTGTGGTATTTGCTGCAAACATTGCAGCAACCAAATTCTCTTTGCTGACACTCTTACCATCACGGCGCTCTTGTAATATCTGCACCAGGCGATCGCCTCTAGCTTTCGTAAGAATATTGGCAACAATACCGTTATTCTCAAGTCTGAGAAAATCGTCAAAAATTGGTTTCATAAATTCATCCACCTTAGTAATTATCGTACGGGATGATAATAGCCTCTGCCTGAAAGCAACATTTTCATGAAAAGCCAATTTTAAGTTAGGTTTTTGGAAAATTTTTTTACTGCCTTGATCATAAACTCGATACATTCTATCAAGGAATTTATTGGCAGGATACAGTTTATTCAGATTGAGAATTTCTTTATTACCGATATCAATTTTATAGCTTAAGCGTGTATGTATTTTACCTTTTGCAAGAGCTTCTTGTAAATCGGTGTAATCATTAGTTGTTGGAAAATTGATATAAGTATTTCTTGAAAGTTCATGCTTTTTTAACTCTGATAACTGTTCTGGAACGAAAATATCTGATTCTTCTTTTAAACATGCAGAAAGAATACTAGACATTACTTTTATCTCTGCAAGTTGCTCAAATAAACCATCAATATTGCCGTAATACTCATTAAAAGGTAAAAGAGGTAAGTTATCTAACTGAATTGTGTATTCACGGTGAAAATCATATTCTTCTGAATCCAGTACCCCTTTTTCTTTAAGAAAATTAAATGTTTTTCTACTACTAATTTTAACTTGTAGTGACTTTATATTCACTTTACCGTCACTCACAATAGTGTAGTTTCTAAAGCTGGTGAGTTCGTTTACTAGTAAACCTGCAACCTCAATTATTGGTGTTTTATCCTCTACTTTAACAAGTCTAACTTTATGAGTAATGAGCATATTGATAGTAGCAGTATTGCGGTTGAATTCAAAGGAACCCATACCAACATACTTGCAATTATCTATATCTTCCGTCCTGAGCCACGGCGTAATAGTTTTGCCATTTTCATCTCTATAACCATGAACACGCTTGACGCTTTTACGTTGATATTGTTCCTGTAATTGTTTGAGATTAATAATAATGCTATTGTGATGTTCTTCAAAAATTTTGATGAGTTCTATTAAAGAAAAATTACGGTCTGTTGTAATGTTTGTTGCTTGATTATGCATATTTTTGTCTACTCCAATTTCATATCTCAAAGCACTTTGAGATTTTATAACACTGTTTGAAAAGCCTAAAATATTGAGGTTAAATACACAAATATATATTCATTAACAGTTATGCCAACAACCGCTAAAAATTGTATATAAAATACATTAATTGTGTAGTGATTGTTTTATATAAGGTTTACCTACCTTACAGATTACCTGAACAATTACTATTATAGTATATATGTACTATTAACGTCAAATATTAGTATTTGGAGTCGTGTAGCATACACTACTAGCTACCGCTTCTAAGATAAAAAAAATCCGTTCAGACTATAGTTCGTAACTTACTAGTTTATAGATTAAATTTGAGTTTTAATACAATCGCTATTTATGCAATTGTCTCCATACTCGTTCTGGTGTCATAGGAAGTTGGTATAATCTAGCACCTATAGCATGGACGACAGCATTGGCGATCGCAGGTGCTGTACAATTAGTAGTTATTTCACCCACACCTTTAGCACCAAAAGGCCCATAAGGATCGGCTTGTTCTACTAGAAAAACTTCCATTGGTGGCATATCAGCAGCTGTGGGAATGCGATAGTTTCGCAAATTTGGATTCGTAATTCTTCCTTGCTCATCAAATAATAACTCTTCCGTTAACGCATAGCCAATTCCCATTGCAATTCCACCTGTGGCTTGCCCATAACAAATTCTGGGATTAATAGCTTTACCAATGTCAATAGCTTGCACGCATCGCAAAACTTCAATTTTTCCCGTCTCTATATCAACCTCTACTTCTACTCCTTGCACAGCAAAAGTTAAAGTTGCTGCATCTGCTGCATAAGAGACTTCAACAGATAGTAAATCCTCTTCATTTATTTTATGCTGGCATCCTGACGGTTCATTTCTGAAATTATCTATTAATTTTTCCGCTGCCAACTTTACAGCTTGTCCAGAAATATATAAAGTAGCAGATGCATAAGAACCTGCATCAAAAGGAGTTTCTTTAGTATCACCAGAAATAATATTAATATCCGTAACTTCTACACCTAAAACTTCAGCAGCTATTTGCCGTAGTGTTGTATCTGAACCAGTACCAACATCCACTGAACCTGTTCTTAACTCATATTTTCCATTACGTAAAAATGATAATTTAGCACTAGCAACATGGATTTTACATAAACCGCTACCTTGCATCGAAACTGCAAACCCTACTCCACGATAGCGAGAGCCTTCTACTAGTGGCGGTGTTCCGGGAATATAGCCTAATGACTGTATAACTTTTTCAAAACATTCTCGAACA
The DNA here is from genome assembly GCF_038404745.2 of Chlorogloeopsis sp. ULAP02. NCBI lineage: Bacteria > Bacillati > Cyanobacteriota > Cyanophyceae > Nostocales > Chlorogloeopsidaceae > Chlorogloeopsis > Chlorogloeopsis sp. ULAP02. The sequence continues at coordinate 5,720 of NZ_JAYKTT020000056.1, forward strand.
GCATAGCTCCCAATCAAATTAAAATGGTCTGCTGATGGCTGTCCTAAATTAATAATCTCTCCAGGACAAATAATATTTTTTAATCTAATTTCAATTGGATCAATACTGAGTTTCTTAGCAATTTCATTAATTTGACTTTCTATTGCAAAAGTACCTTGAGTAGCACCATAGCCACGAAAAGCTCCTGCTGGCATTGTATTTGTATAAACGGCGAATCCTTTAAATCTTTTATTTGAACAACGGTACAAACCTAGTGGAATATAACCCGATAAAAATACCACAGTTTGACCATGATTACCGTAAGCACCTGTGTTACCAATTACTTCTATTTCTTGTGCTACAAATGTACCATCTCGTTTCACTCCGCTTTTAATTTTGATTGTCATTGCATGACGACTATTTGTAGCAGTAAATTCTTCATCTCTAGTGAATTCCCATTGCACTGGTTTGCCTGTATAAAGGGTAGCAAAAGCACAAATATCCTCTGATAAAATTTCTTGTTTGTTGCCAAAGCCACCACCTAATTGAGTTTTATAAACACGAACTTTTTCTTGTGGTAAATCAAAAATTTGGCAAAGCAGACGTTGGCAGTGAAATGGGACTTGGGTACTAGAACGAACAACTAATGTTCCATCTGCTTCTAACCAACTTATAGTCACATGAGGTTCGAGATGAACGTGTTGTACTGCTGGCAGATGATAAGTATTTTCTAAAATTAAATCTGCTTGTGCGAAACCTTTTTCAATATCACCAGATTCAAGAAAAATTTGCCCTGCTATATTGCGATTTCTATCTGGGATTTGTGACGATTCTGATTCATCATGAATGATGGTAACGTCATCATTCATGGCTGCGATCGGATCAAGAACGTGAGGTAAAATTTCGTAATCGACTTCAATTAATTGACAAGCTTGTTCAGCAATAGCTATTGACTGGGCAACTACAGCCGCAACGCGATCGCCCACAAATCGCACTTTGCAATCTAATAAATAGTGGTCGAGGGGATCAGGAACTGGTTCGGCGTGACCAGCGGTGGTGTAAGCTATTCTGGGAACATCTTCATGGGTAAAAATGGCAACAACGCCAGGTAGTGCTTTCGCTATTTCAGTATGAATTTTGCGGATGCGAGCATGGGGGTGAGGCGATCGCAGTACTTTTAGATGTAGTAAACCAGGTGGTACAAAATCTGCGGTGTAGGATGCTTTGCCAGTGACAATTGCTGTACCATCTTGCTTGGGAATGTTTTGTCCGACAATTCTTTGCTGGTTGTATGCATCTTGCTCTGTCACGTCTAAAGAACCAGAAGAAAGTAAAATGCTTTCAATAATGGCTTGGTATCCAGTACAACGACAGAGATTGCCTTTTAAAGCTAAACGTAATTCCTGTTCTGATGAATAGGATAACTTTGTCGCACTCATAATCATACCTGGAGTGCAAAAACCGCATTGAAATCCTTGTGCTTGTAGGAATGCTTGCTGCATCGGCGTTAGTTCGTCATCGACTGATAACCCTTCTATTGTTGTCACTATTTGGTTAGCAATCCGCATTGCAGGGTAAATGCAGCTATGCACTGGTAGATCATTTACCCAAACTGTACATCCACCACAATCTCCGGAATCACAAACACGATGAACACCAAGCCAACCAACTTGTCTTAGTAAAGTCAATAAACTACTTCCTAGATTGCAAGTTGCTGTAAAAGTTTGGTGATTAACCTGAAAATTTAATGATTCTTCCATGTCGGATTTTATATTTTTAATTGTTGCAGCGATCGCTTAATTAAAACTTGTGTTATCTCACGGCGATAGATAGCACTTGCCTTAACATCATCGATAAAATTTATTCTTTGTAGAAACCCAAAATCCTGTATCTGTTGCTCATCATGCAAATCTAACAGAATCGGTGCAGTTATACTGGCAGCGATCGCGCATCTTAGTTGTAAATTATCTGGATTGCAAGCACTCACTACAATTGCTAATGCTGGATCGCTTGCTGTAATACCAATACGCTGATAATTCACTTGCCATTTTAAATTTTCAACAGGAATTAAAACTCGCCTCAATACTTCTTGTGGTTGCAAAATTGTCTGACGATAACCAACTTGAAACTCCTTTGCCGATACTCGACGCGTTTCTCCCTTTAAATTCCAAATTTCATACTTTGCGTCTAATACCACCATTAAAGGTGCAAATGTTCCTACCGATAGCGCCAGACAAATATTACCCCCTATTGTTGCCATATTAATAACTTTCATAGAAGCGGAAAGTGCAGACACAGCACTTTTTAACCCTTCTACTGCTCGCCATTCCGGCGGCCATGCGTACTGTAATAATTTACTTAACGGACACGTAGCACCAATAGATAATACCATCTTTCCCTGTGTGGGAGCCTCGAAAGAATTTAATTCATTGATATCGAGAAAAGGTAAAACTTCTATTTCTGACCATCCTAAAGGTTGTATATCTACCAATACTTTGAGATTTGGTTGTAATTCAGAAAATAGCCACGTTCCACCAGCTAACCAAGCCCAGCCTTCATCCCAGCTAGTGACATTTTGAATATTATGAACACTTAAATAATTCTCAATATTGGGCAAATCCATTGATTTACCTAAATATAATTAAGACTATACGCACAAAAGTTGTTCTTTGGATGAATTATAACAAAAACATTTTTAAAACATAAAAGCTATAAAACCAATAAATTCAATTTTTACAAAATCTAATTTTAAATTTTTATGTCAAGTAATACTTTATAGCTGTAACACAACGCCAGGTGATACCACTTGACGCCAGTCGCTACAACGCGCTTAACCCGCAAGGACGCACTGCCTCGCCACCGCAATGGCTCCACCACGCGCTGCTCTTTTTCCTTAGCTTTGTTTCTAGAAAACTAAACAGCCTCAACGCAGATGTCAAAATCTAGTCTTTGAATGATAACAATTGCCTTGTGTCCCTAGATTTCAGAGTATAGTTATAGGACGTGCTAGTCCTTGATCCTGATATCACAATAGTCTTTTATGAAAAAGCAAGCTGTGGAGTGTAACAAGCTAGATGGCGATCGCCCAATAGATTAAAACTCTCCCAAGTTTTTTGCTCTCAAACTAAATTCACTAACTTTAAAATTAAGAAAATATTATTTTAAGTCTTGACCAGGCTAGCTAGAAACTTCAAAATGAGAGTGTTCTGTCAAGATTGTTAAACCAGTATCAGGAGAGCTACAAGGATACAAAACTATGAGTTGAAGCACCAAAAGTAAAGTTGTGTAACAACAAAAGATTTTTAGGTTCAAGTCAACTTCTTTACCTAAATCTTTAAAATTTCTTCACAAACAACTTTTGATTTAACAGAGTCTTTTTACTTCAATAAATCTGTGGAACATCATCAAAATTTCAGCATGAGCAAAAAATGGGCGATCAAGCGAATCACCATAAACTTGGCATTAGATGAAGCCAAAAAGCTAGAAAAGTATTGTGGACAGACGGGTAGACCAGCAACAGATGTGATTCGGGAACTGATTCGAGGGTTGCCTGTGACGAGAGTAGAGTAACATCAAAATCACTTTGAATATCATTTGTAAAGTCTTTAGTAAAAAATGTTACTAAAGACTTTACTTTTTTTATCATAATATCTTATAGAAATCATAGATTGTTGGTTATTGTTTTGTGAAGAATTTTGAGATTTATTCAGGTTTTTTCACCACTTGTCAATCAATTGACTATATGCTTGTTGTAACTGAGGTAAAAGATTTCTCAGCCTAACTCTTGCAGTGAGTTATGAAAAGTTAGGTGACAGGCAAACTTTGAATAAGTTCTTGAATTACATCCGTTGCAGCTTTTCCTGTTTGCTTGCAATACTTTTCAAGATGATTCGCTTCATCTTGCGTCAAGTCTAGAGAGATTTCCTTGAAAGTCAATTGATAGGGAGTTGTAGCACTGGGAGACTTATGAGTAGCGGCCTTGTTCATTGCTTCATCTGTTTTGATCAAGTTTGCTAATCTTGCCAACTTGGAAAAGTTTTTACCAGTGAAAATCGAGAATTTAAGATTTAAGTTAAGCTTTTTAGGTAGTTATTTTTTTGCCAAGCATATCAAGCGATCGCTGCTCTGCAATTAACTAGATCAATTTTGCTCCAAATACTGCTGTGCTTATCTCGTATACCCATATATTTAAGTTATAATCTGCGCCTTACCAAGTAAATTAACAGGACTTTAAATATATTTAAAATAAGTTGATTTTATATATTAGGTGGTATAGTTATTTGTTTTCTTATCAAACTACAGGCTTACAATAGCGATCCATTAATTACTTAAATAAATTTTGATAAATTGCTCTAAAGTTCACCCTTAACTTTACGATTTTCCCTTGCTTAAGCTTTAAAAATATATATTTTGATCCAATGTTAAACTGACATTGTATCCAGTAATTATACTGAAAAACTCGAAGAAATTAATTAGATGATTTTGGGTAATTACTCTGTTGACTGTTATCTTTGAAAGTGTTAAATATTATCTGATGAACCGTAAATTAAAGTGACTTAAAAATCATCGATAGCTATTGCCTTGATATAAACATAATTGAGATGAAATATTATGATATGTGTTTTAATCCGAATTTTTGTACTTTAAGTCAGACTAAAGACTATAAAATCTTTTTGGTAAGTCTTGGTTAAAAAATTCCAGTTTAATACTATGATGTTATTACCATCAAAGTATGATGTTAAAATCCATTCAAAGCATGGCTCTTAACATTAGTGAAAGTATTGTGTCGTACATCTACCTTTACCTGCTATGAAAACTGAATGCCCTGATATTGAATGGGCGCGCGTTGCGCCTGACACAGTAGTAGTGGCGACATCTGAAAGGGTTTGGGTGTACCGACCCAGTTCTACAGATAGTAGTAATATCTTCACTCAACCAATGAGTGGTGCAGGTAGTGTAGCTACAACTCAGAAACTCCTTGACACTTCAATAGTGCTCGCAAAACGTGCGGTATCTTCCTCTTACCAGCCCCGTGCTTTAAATCCTACATTTTGGATCTGGAGTTTGGCACGTCAATACCATCTTACCCAGTTCACGTCACGACTGATGGAAGAAGCGCGAGAGCGCTTTGCTGCTGCTGGACGTGAAGTTTTGGCTCAGTGGGCAGCACATAAAGCCATTGAAGAACGTGGTCACGATCGCCTAGCTCTACTTGATATTCAATCATTAGGATACAATGCTGAGGCAGTGGTGGAAGCTCTAGTTCCTCCATCGGCGAAAGCTTTAGTAGATTACTTCACCCGCACCGTGCAAGCGATCGATCCAATTGGTTGCGTAGGTTATGCCTATACAATGGAACGCCTTGCGCTTGGTGTTAGTGAAAAACATATTCAAGCGCTAGAAGCGCTTCTGCCACCTGGTACTAATGCTACCCGTTGTCTGCGCGTACATAGCAATGTTGGCAGCGATGTGGAACACGTACAGGAAACTGTCGAACTAGTAGCAGGATTGTCTCCAGAGGAGCGTACTAACGTTGCTATTGCTTGTTATGAAACTGCGCTGTTGGACTTTAGTTCGTCCCAAAACGGCTATCCATCAGAGGAAGAACTTCAGGGGATATTGAGACCGTTAGCTTTGAAGGAATACTAACAGTAGTAATTCCGATTGCTAGCTGTTTGAGCGATCAGTTGTAAGGTAAGCAAAACATACATCTATTTTACAAAAGTTTTTAATTCAGTTTTAAGAAGCAAATTTTAGGAGGATCTCATGGAACCTAAAAGCAAAAACACAGCAAACCAAAAGCAGTCTTTAAATCTTTTAACTGTTCTGAGTTTGTGCGCAATTGTTACGTCCACAACGACAGCAGCGATGGAGCAGCTGTCGAAGAAGCAAGATGTTGTTCCAACAGGTGAGCAGCAGACTTTGAATCGGGATTCTAATAACCGCCTCGACAAAAACAACGATGTAGTCTTGGAGGAAATCGATCTCGATAAAGAGTGGCAAGGTATTTCAGGTGATGAATCTGAGCAAGAAGTTATGTTATTGGCCAATACTAGGGCATTTTAGGTGATTGAATCTGAGCAGGGACTGCTTTCGCCAAGCGCTTTCTGATGAATTTCAGTGAGCTATCTAGATTACGTAACATAGAAAGCAAATCATTACTTTAACAAAGCAACAAGTAGCAGCAGTTTAGTCAACTGCACCTAAAACTTTTAAGGTAGTCTTCGTTGCTTCTGTTATCCCAATAGCCCCTATGATATTCAAACTTTCATAGGGCTTTTCTGCTTTCAAGGTTTTTAAACACTTGCCAGTTTCAATATTCCAAAGCCTAATGGTCTCGTCTTCGCTACCGCTAGCCAGAGTTTGACCATCTGAAAAAAAAGCGACTGACCAGATCATTCCACTTTTGTGTCCTGACAAGGTTTTTTGGTATGCAAAAGTGTTAACATCCCACAAACTAATTATGCCATCTTGACTACTACTAGCTAGTGTCTGACCATCTGGACTAAAAGCAACAGAGAGTAACCAACCTGTAGGTGGTTGTAAAACTCTTTCGCATTCACCCGTGCGAACACTCCATAACCTTAGCGTTCCGTCTGGGCTAGTGCTTGCTAGCATCTTGCCGTTGGGACTAAAAGCAACCGACCAAACCCAACTCGTATGTCCCTCTAAAGTTTTGAGACACTCACCAGTATTGACATCCCATAATTTAATTTTTTGATCCCAAGCAGCACTCGCTAACATTTGACCATCAGGACTAAAAGTAACCGACCAAACCGCAGCTCTATGCCCTTGGAAAACTTTTGAGACTTGGTAAGTACTGACATCCCACAATCTAATCGTGTTATCTTCACTTCCACTTACCAGGATCTGGCCATCGGGACTAAAGGCAACCGAACAAACTGCGGCGCGATGTCCTTGGAGAGTTTTCAAAAGCTGACCTGTGCTGATATCCCACAATTTTATAGTTCTGTCGCCACTACCGCTAATCAACAAATTACCTTTCGGATTAAAAGCAACTGAGTAAACCCAGTTAGAATGTCCTTGAATAGTCTTTAAAACCACACCTGTGCTAACATCCCACAACCTTACTGTGTGGTCGTGGCTGCCACTTGCCAAGATCCCCCCCTCGCCCCCTTTATTAAGGGGGGTTGGGGGGATCGAACTAAATGCAACTGAAAGAAATTGATTGGCATATCCTTGGAAAGTTCTGAAACAGTCACCAGTGATAGCACTCCATAGTTTTACTGTCTGATCATGGCTACCGCTAGCAAGATAATCTCCTTTCAGACTAAAGGCGACAGAAAATATCCAACTAGAATGTCCTTGCATAGTTTTCATCGCTTGACCTGTGGTAATATCCCACAACCTTACTGTGTTGTCATGACTGCCACTAACGAGAACATTTCCTTGTGGACTGAAGGCAACAGAAAATACTCGATTTGTATGACCTTCAAATGTTTTAAGGCATTCACCTGTATAAATATTCCATAACTTTACTGTGTGATCTTCACTGCCACTGGTTAGCATCTTACCGTCAGGACTGAGGGCAATTGACCGGACTCCATCGCTATGTCCCTCCAATGTTCTAAGGCATTCTTCCGTGCTGACATTCCAGAATTTTATCGTGTGGTCGTCACTGCCGCTAATTAGTGTCTGCCCGTCCAAACTAAAAGCAACAGAGGTTACCCAGCTTGTATGCCCCCGAAAAATTTTCAAGCATTCGCCCGTGCTAACTTGCCATAGCCTTAAGGTGTAGTCATCACTACCACTAGCAATCATCTCGCCATCGGGACTAAAGACAACTGACCAAACTTCACCACCATGTTCCTGCCAAATTTGTTGGCACCCACCAGTACTGATATCCCACAGCCTTATCGTGCAGTCGCTACTTCCGCTAGCAAGAGTCTTGTTGTCAGAACTAAAAGCAACGGAGACAACCCAGTTAGCGTGTCCTCGTAAGATGAGAAGTTTTTGACCATTAGCAACTCGCCACAAGTGAATTTCACCATTGCTATCTCCCGCAGCAAGGAGTTCCCCGTCAGGACTAAAGGCAACAGACATCACCCCACCAAAGGTTTCAGAGAAAACTGACTTTGCTAAATCGGCGTTTTGGAAGTTTACGTGATGTAAATTTACCTTTCGTAAGTCTGCTTGCCAAACAGTTAAATAAGAAAAATCATAGCCAGTTAAATCTGTTCCTATATGCCTAAGCAGATTAAGAATATTTCCAGCTATATACCCAGGTTCTTGCGGTGATTCCTCTCGCTGTTTTACTAAAATTGTAGTTAAGTGCTTTTCTATTCCCTTTTTATTTCTAAAAACAGAGAGCAATCCATTCACAACTGGTTGAAGAATAAGGCGAATTTGAGCTTCCCTGACGTAGTCTTTTGCTGTTGCCTTGATCAAAGCGTGGCTTCTAAAAAGCTCATTATCCTCCGTAGCAATTTCTTCACAGACTCGCTCTATTAATACCTGAGTTACGAATTCCATAACCACAGGTTGTAGAGTAAATGTTGCTGCGCTTTTCTCAACTAGCGATCGCCTTCCTAAAGATTCTAAAGCTTCTAGCAACTTGGCTGATGGTACTGGTGAAACAATGTCTTCTCGTAATTCTGAGAGCGAAACAGGTTCACGATTAATTGCCAACCAATACATTATTTCTTTTTCTAAACCTGACAAACGATTGAACTGCTGCTCTAAGATATCGTGAATATCTCCAAAAACAGCAGTTTCTTGCCGCAAAAATTCACTTACGTTACCATCAAATACATCTTCTATTGTTGTAGAAACTATTTTTAAAGCTAAAGGATTGCCTGCATAGCGTTTAACAATCGCCTCACATTCCTCCTTTGCTACAGTTAATCCCTTAATTTTAAAGATTTCTAGCCCTTCGATTACATTTAACCCACTTAATTGTAAAGAGCGAACCGATAATGCTTGTCCTTTCAATAATGCTACTTCTTGAGGTTGTTCTCGACTTGTCAGCACCAGGCAGCTTTGATGAGTTGCTTCTCCTACTCGTCGCAATAGCTCACCATATCCCTCGTATCCTTCCCGGTATTGTCCAGCTCGCCCACCACTACGGAGAATAGCTTCAACATTGTCAAGTATTAAAAGACACCTTTGGCTTTTTAAGTAATCAAGTAATCTTGATACGCGATCGCTCAAGCTTTCAGATAAATTGCTTTCTGTTTCCTGCTCATCAGATAAAACTTGGAGCAGACTAGCCAAAATAGTTTTAATGGGTGGAGCTTCTCTTAGCGATCGCCAAATAACATACTCAAAGTCTTCCTGAATTTGCTGAGTAAGTTTTATAGATAAAGTAGTTTTACCGATACCACCCATTCCTAATAATGCTACCAATTGGCAGCGATCATCCAAAATCCATTGTTCTAATACAGCAAGTTCTTCTGTGCGCCCATAAAAGATTGAGATACTCGAAGCCTCTCCCCAATCTATGTGGGTATTTGAGCTTAAATAGTCACTTTTATCTATTTTCAACTTAAAAATAGAAAACAGTTTTTCAATAGTTTTTTTGTCTACCCCTCCTTCGCGATTTAGTACTTTTGAGATTGTACTAGGATACAATCCAGATAAATCGCTCATTTCTTCAAGTGTGTAGCTATTTCCGTAATTTTCGTTTGCTTCTGACTGACGCTTTGCCTCTTGAAGTTTTTGTAATCCTCTAGTGGTAAGTACAACACCACGCTTACGTTTCCAATTCTGTAAAGCCATGTATTAAAATTTTTGTGATCAGAAATCGACTCTCATACAATTTGTTTGCAACCACATAACAACTGTGTGCTTGCTTTTTATTCAATGTGAACAAGATAAAATTAAATCCAACACTACGAGTTTATATATTAGGTTATATTGTCAAACTAGGGTCAATCATAGCTTGAAAACTGATGAGCAGATCAGAAGTTAATGAGAATTAATTCTTATGAGTGTTTATCTTAATCCACAAGGCAAAAAGTTATATTGCTTATTTTACTTAATCCCAGTCTGACTGAGCCACGAATTTAAAAACTATATTATTACAGCAATTATAATAAACGCTTATTTGAATGTTACTTGAAGGTCAAATGAACAATCTGCATCTCGCTTAAATCTTCACCACAAATTTCAGGTTTTTAAAGCAATATACTGTTAATACAATCACTCACTAATTAATTACATCTAGCTGAATTTCATAACCTAGTCGCATTGGCAGAGAAACTTTATAAACATCACCTTGATTCATTTCTCCAGGTTGTTTCATTTGACTTAAAGCAATTACAACCTCATCAGAATTTGCTGTCAAGATCACAATTGGTTGATCGCAGGCAATAGGAAAGTCATGCCAAGTACCAAGATGTAGTAATAATGCATGTCCAGCAGGAAATCTTAGAGCTTTCACTTGATTTAAGTCTGGTAAATTTTCACCCTGTTCGTGATTAGGTGGTGCCATTACCATAATGAATGGTGCTTCTCCCAAACCGATAAATAATTGGGTCATATACATATGGCGTTCTAGCCAAATAATAGCTGGATAACCCGGCATAATTTTTGCGGTTCTAAAAGTTGCTGTGCCACGATATATAAAATCAAGATTTTCGCCTTCAATTACTCTACCTTGATAATAAGGAATTTCTAATCCTGGTTTACTGACATTATTGCCCAGAAGATGTCCAAAGGGTTTAATATTTTCTGAATTGGCATCAATTACGGGAATTTTTAAAATTTCGCTAGATGAATTAGACATATACAGATTTTATATAATAGATGAAAATTAAATTAATTAATGCAAGTATATTTTAATCATAGTTATTAATCACCATAGCTGTTGAACCATTTATAAATCCCTTCACCTGTCGTTAACCAAGAATTTGATTTATTTTTAATATGCATTAAACATTGCTTTAGGTACTTTAATCTTAGCGGCTGTCCAACAATAAATGGATGTAAGCCAATTGCCATTATTCGTCCTTGTTTTTCTCCGTCCTCCCACAATTGATCGAATTGATCTTTGATTGCTTCTGCAAACTCTGAACCAGAAAAGCGATTACTCAAACACAAGGTAATATCATTTGCTTCTATCGTATAAGGAATTGCCAGTAAGCGATCATTAGATAATGGATACCAATAAGGTTGGTCATCATTTACCCAGTCAGCAACATAAACTATTCCTACTGACTGTAATAATTCAAAAGTTGATTCTGTAATTGAAAATCCTGGTGTTAACCATCCTTTAGGTCTTTTACCAGTGGCTTTTTCAAGCAAACTTACAGTTTTCTCAATGATCTGAGTTTCTGCTTCCCGTTCCATACCACTATGACCAGTAGAATTATTAAGACCGTGACCCATCACTTCCCAACCACATTTCTGTATAGCTTTAATAATTTCGGGATACAGTTGGCAAATTTCGCCGTTAACAGCAGCAGTTACAGGAAATTCCAATTCAGCAAACAAGTCAAATAACCGCCAAATACCAACGCGGTTACCGTAATCTCGCCAACCATAGTTAGCTATTTCTGGGTAACTATTTAAATGCGGTTGAATTGCCGTCCCTAACTTGCCGAAGCTAAAATGCTCTACATTCATTACTACCCATACAGCAACTCTGGCTTGATTGGGTAATTTCAGAACTGGACGCTGTGTAATTGCTTGAAAATATGGAGGTTGCATAGGTTCTAGATTTTAAATCTTGGATGTGTTATCTGTTATTCCGTATATATGCAGCTAATACTGGTTTTTGTATTCTTCTGCGCCAACGCAAATTATAAATAGCACAGCTATTTAGCATTTTTTACAACAAAACTTTTATATTTCGGAGATATTTAGTGAAAAAATATAGAAAATATATTTTAACGACAGCACTATTTTTACTATTGTATGCTACGTTATCACCTAAAGTCTCAGAAGGTAATTTAATACCTTATCAAAAACATCAATCGCAATATCAGTACGACAAAATTTATATTTTTGGTGACAGCTTAACTGATGTAGGTAATATATTTAATACCACAGGTGGTATTATTCCTCCAAGCCCAACTTATTTTAATGGTCGCTTTTCCAATGGTTCAGTTTGGGTAGAATATCTCACCTCTAATTTAAGGTTAGGTTTCAATCCAAATACTAACTTTGCCTTTGGTGGTGCGACAACTAGTTTCAAGAACCTACTGGTACCTGGTTTACCAGGATTACAACAACAGATTAATCGGTTTCGAGCAGCAAATCCTTCTACTTACCAAAACTCTCTCTATATTTTATGGGCTGGTCTGAATGATTATTTAGATTACTTTCTCGGTGGTACTCCCAATCCTGCCCAGACTGCGAAAAATTTATCAACGGTAGTTAAATTACTCACTGATGTCGGTGCGAAAGAGATAATTTTAGTTAATTTGCCGGATTTAGGAAAGTTTCCATTTACAGGCCATTATCAAGAGATTTCTAGCTTATTTAGTAATTTTACCAAGGCACACAATTCTATTCTAATGGCAAACATTCAATCTTTGAAACAAGATTTAAGCCCTGAAATTAACATTATTACTGTTGATGTTAATTCCTTATTTAATAGAGCCTTTACCAATCCAGAAGAATTTGGATTTACTAATGTGACTGATTCTTGCATTACTAAAGACGTATCAGTAGTAAACATAGGTCATTCCACTAGGCTAGCATCATGTAATCCAAATAAATTTTTATTCTGGGATCCAATCCATCCTACTACTGCTACTCATAAGCTCATCGCAGATTTAGTATTTTCTGTTTTCAAATCAGCGTCTATTCATAAGTAGACTACACTGTAGAATACTACTCAAATCGTACTAGCACATCTACAATTAAACTAATAATATTAAAGTCAGTTTTATAATAGGGCTTTATCTTAAATAGTTAGTTGAGAATATGTTATTAACTTTACTATTTTTTATGAATCCAATTATCTTTATGTAATATTTAATTATTTTTGTCAATTATTTGCTTTCAGTATTTTTGACATTGACTTTTGGAAAATTTTAATTATAAACAGTTAGATTTTAAATACTCTTAAAAGAATAAAGAATAAGATAAAACTGATAGCTCACATCTTGTCTTACACTTTAGCGACTTAAATTCGCGGCAATACAAACTCTTTCTACAATGCTAACTAACCCTTTGATTATTTTTTATCATAAATAATAAAGGGTGAAAAAATATTGAAAGAAAGTCGTTTCTGTAGAGCCGTGTTTTTTTACCAAGTAGATATATAAATATATTACTAATCCAATACTTTATCTTTATTTTTTACTGCAGAATAGATCTAATTATTAGAAAACTATAAAACTTGCCTTTAAAGTTTTGAAGGCGATCACAAAATTATATCAACTCATGCAAAGCGTCGGGAATCATTAGCATAATAGCATCAGTATTCTTTATTTATCTTAAGTGTGGATAGTCGTAGTAGCATTTTGGTCTAGTTTACAACCAATAAATTATTGTAGAGCAAAGTTTAACTGAACTGACATAAAATAAGCTATGTCTGCCAAGCTTGCCAGAACATATAAACTGATAAAACAGCTAGCAAAAACCGAAATGCAAAGCTAATAAGTTGGTCTGACAATTTAGGCAAAAAGCGAGTACTGATTTGCGCTCCCACCAGCCCTCCCAATCCTAGAATTAACCCTTCTAAAAATAAAATATTCTGACTAACAGCGTGTCCTATCGTTGCAGAAATAGCAGTAATTACAATTACACCTAAACTAGTTTGAATTGCTACTTTAATTGGTTCAGCTAGTAATAAAATTTGTAGTGGTACCATAATTACGCCACCACCAACACCAAATAAACCTGCTAAGATACCAGCGACTCCACCAGTAAGTATTCTAGCTATAATAGGATTTAATTTTTGTTGCTGATTTTGCACATTTTTTCTAATTAACCGTTTACGTAATTCAACCAAATAAATATTTAATAAAAGCAATAAACCAAAAGCAATTAATATTATTTTTGGAGGAAAAACATTTGCTAAATAGACACCTAATTGTGCTGTCAGTAGGGCAGGTAAACCTAATAAAATAACTCGCCGGACATTAATATAACCCATTCGCCAATTTTGTATAGTCCCAGAAATAGCTGTAATTGCGATCGCCAAACTACTCGTCGCAACTGCTTGTACAGGTGTATACCCTAGTACTATTTGTAAAGGTACTAAGATTGTACCGCCACCTATTCCAAGAAATCCGGCAAGAATACCAGAAAGTAACCCACTCAAAATTAGAAGTAACCAATGAGTCATTTGTCAGTAGTTAGTAATTTGTAGATAGTATTTAGTGGTAGATTTGCCCATATCAGCTACTTTCATCTGGCTCGCTACTTCTTTGAAGCTAGAAAACTATGCACTTTAGTTCCTCCTCAGAAAAATCTCTATAATTGTGAATCGTTGACTAATAGCCAGCAAAATCACTAATCCATAACGATTCACTTTACAATAGCAGCAAATCTTTAGGGAAAATTGACTTGGATAACATTCCATGCACACCTTTTTGCGGACTGTTAACAACTTGAGTAATACGAAAATTTGCTGCTAGGCTACACAACACATAAGCATCTTCTGGTGATAGTCGGGCAAACTTTACCAAAAAATCAATCATATTTGTTAAAGCTAATTCAAAAGCTTCATCCAGAGTTTGACCGAAACCCATTGTGATTATGTCAGTAGAAGTTTCAGCTATGGGCGTTGTCAACTGCAAATCCTTACGAAGCTTAAGTTGAATAGTACCGTTCATAGAAGTTTCAATAGCGGTCACGTTGACTTCGCCATCTCCCTGTGCTGAATGACCATCGCCTATCGAAAATAAAGCACCAGTAACAAAAACAGGCAAGAATACTCTCGAACCTGCTTGTAATTCACGGTTGTCAATGTTGCCACCATAATAACCAGGAGGAATAGAAGAACGTTGTGTCTCTAGAGTAGCTACCCCAAGCATGCCGAAAAATGGTTTGAGAGGAATTTTGATACCACTATTTTTGGGAAACTCAGCAATACTGTTTTCTAAGTCAAGATAAATAAACCTCAAAGCTGCTTGGTTAAATTGGTGGGGTAAGGCTCCCCAACCAGTACGAATAGCATTGAAACCGACGGGTAAGCTTGGTTTAATTGCTTTTAATTTTACTTCCAAAACATCTCCCGGTTCTGCTCCCCGTACATAAATTGGTCCTGTCAACAGATGCGGCCCCTCTGCTACTTTACGTTCTGATGGTAGATTTTGGCAGATATCTAAGAATTCAGATGTGAGAAACTCTGGAGGTGCTTTGTCGTAGATGTAGTAACCAGTGTAAGTCTCTACCTCGACCGTATCACCAGAGTCAACTACTAATGCTGGTTCAAGTAAGTGTGAGAAACCACCCAGATGTACTGTTTGTTTTGTCGCTTTGAGAGTATACTGAACCATCTTTATTTGATATCCTTAGTAATATTACTTAAATTGTTTTTGAATATTTACTTGTAGAAATGACAGTCTGCTTGTAATAGCTAAAAATTTTAATGTTCTTATTATTGAATTCAAGAAGTTATTCTTAGCTGTAAGAGCTTTTTTGCAAATCCATTTAACAGTGTATCATTCTATTGACTTGAAACTAATCATTGCATAGAATAATAATTTTAATTTTATTTATAAGTTATAAAAGTTAAAATTGACATTTATAATAATCTCTCATTTCATTAAAGAATAAAAAAATCTGCTAATTAGAATTTAATTATTATCCAAATATCCTTAAACTCTGATTCAAAATATTTTTTTAATTATTTAGATTTACTACTTGTTTAATTCACTAGAAAACTGTGTTATATATGCTCTTATTAGATTTAGTTTGAATAATGTCTAAAAATTTTATTCTTATTTTGGGAACTTTAGTTTGTACTGTTTGTCCTATAATTCCAGTTCAAGCAGATCAGGTAGAATTAGGTGTTTTCAAATCTGTAGATACACCAAATGTAAACTGTCCTCAGAAGGTAATTGTCACAGAGAATCGTGCACCTTATTATGAAGGTGGATACACAATCAACGGTCATGGAAAATTGAGTTCTTTGGCAGAAGCCTTTACAATCTTATCCTTTGACCACTTCAGTGTTACTTGGGTAGCAAATTTAAAACCTACCTTTCAAAAATGTGTAGCTAGTGGTGGGATTATCAAATACGGTGATGAAATATACAAGTCTCATTCTTATTTGCGCGTCAGATTTAATGGTGGCAAAGTCTATTTAATTCTGGATATGACTGCTAATAAAGATGCTAATGGTTTTACTCCTTCTATTACGAAAAAAAGTATCAGCACAGGAAACCCAATTTGGAGTTGGTCTGGTACAGATTGAAGCGTAAAAAATTAGCAGAGATTTGTCAATATAAATTGAATTACATCTGCAAGCCCTTCCTGATTTTTTAAATTTGTAAACAGAAAGGGCTTACTACCACGCATCTTCTTGGCATCTCGTTCTATTACACTTAGCGATGCACCAACATAGGGAGCCAAATCAGTTTTATTTATTACTAGTAAATCAGATTTTGTAATTCCTGGGCCACCTTTACGGGGAATTTTATCACCAGCTGCTACATCGATCACATAAATAGTTAAATCAACCAGTTCTGGACTAAAAGTAGCAGCTAAATTGTCACCACCACTTTCTAGAAAAACTAAATTTAAATCTGGAAAACCTGCCTCTAGCTGTTCGATAGCTGCTATGTTCATCGAGGCATCTTCACGGATTGCAGTGTGAGGACAACCGCCAGTCTCGACTCCTACTATGCGATCGCTTGGCAGTGCTTGAGAACGCACTAAGAACTGTGCATCTTCTTGTGTATAAATATCATTTGTCACTACTGCTATTTTATATTGCTCACGCATTGCCTTACATAAAGCATCTACTAAAGCAGTTTTCCCCGAACCTACAGGACCGGCTATTCCGACTCGAAAGGCACTCATAATTTTGTTAGTAGTTAGTGGTTAGTTGTTGATTTTTCTCCTCTGCTCTCTTATCCCTTTGTCCCCGTGTCTCTTCTTCTCCTTGTCTCCTTGTCCCCTTGTCTCCGTGTCCTTTTGTCCCACTATCCCCCTCTAGCCCTAGCTTCTAAATAATCTTGTATACAATGTTTCATGCTTCATGCTTGCTATCGACAGACCCCAACTGCAACAACTAAGCTCATCATCCTCTAAATCGAGAACTTCTACTGTAGTGGCACCCAGTAATGATTGTAACTCCAGTAATAATTGCTGCCCTGCGGTTTGACCAAGAGGAATGAGTTTCACTCCAGTAGTAATTAAATTACTCGCCCAATTATGCAGATATCCCAGTACTGCTGCTTCTATATTTATTTGCCAATAAGCACTTGCAACACCAAAAGCGATCGCATAATTGCAGTAATTACCAATAGCATTAGCAATTGTTGCTAGCTGTGGTTGCAAATCTACAAGCAGCCGCATTAGCGATCGCCCCATGCCAACACTGGAAGCGCGCAATTCCTCTGTTTCTCTAGCTGCTGATAACCAAAAATTCCAATCAGATAAAGTCTTTAAATCGTTCTCCTTTATTGACTGATATGCTCGTACCATCACAGCTGCTTCTAAGCGAATTGTCCCATAACACAATTCCATTACTAGCCAGTGCTTTAAATTTTCTTTAGTGGCGATCGTGCTATTCTCAATCAAAGTTTCCAAGCCTTCGGAATAACTGTATGCTCCCACAGGCAATGCTGGACTTGCCAATTGCAAAATGTACAGAAAATTACTACTAGTGAGTGTGATTGTGTCCATAAGCACCCCTTTCTGGTTGAAAGGGTAAAACCTCTTCGTGAACTTTTAGTCCTAGTTTTTCCAACATTGTGCGTAGTACTAGGTCAGGAGATAACCGTAAATAATCAGCTGTAATTTCTATTGGGACATGACGATTTCCTAGATGATATGCCGCCCGTAGTAATAATAGTGCTGTTTGAGCAGTTACAGTAAAGACTGGTTCTGGCTTGGCAATAATTCTAATCATACTATTAGTCGTTTCATCTTGAAGAATATCCCCATTTTGCAGCACCATACCTCTGGGTAAACGCAAACATACAGTTTGTCCATCTTCTGTCTTAAAGCGATGACGACTGCGGGTACGCTCTTCTGCTGTCAAAGCCAATGTTAATGTTACTACTGCATCTGAATTTGGTGGTTTACGCTGGGTAAATGTCAGCATCAGCTATTGCAAAGTTCTGAAATATTATCTAGTTGAATTTTAGATATTGTGAAGCTTACAGTAATTCAATTAATTTTCATACTCAAATCTAACCATTTTGACTGTGTAATGGGTGCACTGCTAGAAATATAGTCCACTCCAGTTTCTGCTACTGCGCGAATCGTATCTAAAGTAATATTGCCGGAAGCCTCTATTTTCACTCGCTTACTTTCCAAACGAATCATTTGTATTGCCTTGTGCATTGAATCGAGGGGCATATTATCCAACATAATAATGTCAGCCCCATTTTGCAAAGCTTCTTCTACCTGATCTAAACTTTCCGTTTCCACTTCTATTGATAGAGGATAAGGAATCTGCTTGCGAATCCGAGCGATCGCTTCCCTAATTCCTCCACTAGCCGCAATGTGATTATCTTTAATCATCACTGCATCATCCAAACCCATGCGGTGATTGATTGCCCCTCCTAGCTGAGTTGCGTACTTTTCTAATAACCTTAGTCCTGGTGTAGTTTTGCGCGTATCCACCAATTTAGCAGGTAAATCTGCAATTTGTTCCACATATTTTCGGGTTAATGTGGCAATGCCACTCAAACGCATAACCAAGTTAAGTGCTACTCTCTCCGCCATCAATAGTGCATCCAGAGAGCCATTAATTTCCGCTATTGTTTGTCCTAGCTCACATCCTTCTCCTTCAGGAACAATAGCCTTAAAACAAACTTTTGCGTTCATAATCTGAAACACTCTTGCCGCCACAGGTAAACCAGCTATTACTCCGGGCGCTTTTGCTATCCACTTTGCTTGTCCGTCTTGTACATCTGCATATAGAAGAGATTGAGTGGTGCGATCGCCCCTACCTAAATCCTCTACTAACCAACTATGTAATTGTTGATCCAATACCAGCCAAGGAGGCAAAACTCCAACATTTCTCACAACTTGGTCGTTTCCTTCTCTAAGTTCCAGGACTACTTTAGCCCAAAACCCTTGATTAGTTGGAGTTTTCTAGGCGCTCCAAAAATTTTTCTAAAAATAGTTGACAGTGAAGAGTAGGTTAGTTAGTATAGTTAAGTGCCTGATAAGCGTCCGCTGCAAAGCATCGCTCGAAGGAAGCCGAACCATGAAAAGATTATAGTTTGAAAGCAATTATAAGACACAAAGCCTGCGGGAGTAAAGAAAATAAAGACCGAGGCTAAAGGTCGAAAAAGAATATAGCCAAA